>JANLZT010000584.1:0-6327 GCA_031366465.1 Betaproteobacteria bacterium
TGCCTAAAATTGTGGCAACTCGATAGAGGTTTCTGAAAATCAGCGAAAACCGGCGGTCAGGATCACTTCAGCAGGGTCACTACAAACTTGGCGGGGGGCAACAAGTTTCAAAACATGTACTTTTCGGTCTGGCACTAGCTACGGTTATGGCTGCGGTTTGCGCCTAGCCTGACGAACGAATCCATCGATTTCATTTGTAAGCAGTTTGGTGAAACGCAGTACTAGCCAGCCGGTCTTGCCCAGGTTGCGCGCAAAGCCGGGGTCGAACTCGCGCTCATGGAAGGGCTGGCGGTCGAACGCGGCCTTGCGCTCGCCGCTCCAATGCCGGGCCAGCCAGTCGCGCACTTCATCACGAAAGGCATTGCCGGCCGGGCCCAGGTCGTATTCGGGCAGGCTGGCGGTGTCGTCGTCCAGCAGCCAGGCGGCCAGCTCGCGTCGGGCAGTCGCGGCGCCGCCCAGCGGCAGCAAATCCAGGTGCACGCGGCGAAAGTGGCGCGGCGCCTCATGCTCGGCGGCATAACCGATTGCACCGAAGGCGTGGTGCGTTTCCAGCGACACCTGGCGCAGCGCTGTGCCGCCATCGTCAGGCGCACGCCTTCAAGCTGGATCAGCGCGTTCGCCAGCTTGTGCTGCACAGCCTGGAAGCGGGCGATGGGCTGGCCGAACTGAAGTCGGTAGGTGGCGGGGATGCGGCGGCCGTTTTCATGGCTGACGCGGCGCCGGGTGCGGAGGCTTGGTCATCGTGGCGCAAGCATCTGCGGCTGCCCGGCTGGCAACAAGCCGGGCCCGAGAAAAGCAACTGTGCGGCGGCGGCACAGCGGCCGACGGTGCGGGTCAACCGCGCCGTTCAGGCGTCGATCAAACGCTTGCTGATGAAATCCAGAAACACCCGCACCCGCGGGCTCAGGTGGCGCTTGCTGGGGAAGACGGCATAGATGGGCTCGCGGTCCAGCTCGAAGTTCTCCAGCACCACCACCAGCTGGCCTGTCGCCAGCTCATTGGCGATGTGGGAATCGGCCTGCCGGCCCAGGCCCAGGCCAACATCACCTTCTGGGCTGCGGCCAAGAACTGCTCGCCCTCCTGGGTCAACTGCAGCACCCGCGAGCTGCGGCGGAACAGGCGCACCGCCAGCCGGCTCTACAGCCTCTGGATCACCATGCTGATGGTCGATGGGTCCAGGTCGTGCGCGCGTGCGGCAGCCGAGAAGCTGGCCTCGTCGGTGACACGCAGGAGGAAGCCGAGTTCGCGGATGCGGTCGTTCATGGGGGCGGTCCATAGCTGCGGGTTTCTCAGGGCAAACCGCCGGCCAGCCCTGGCGCAGCGAAAGAGCATGTTGTGGCCTGAATGAGGCCGAGCCAAACCCCTGTGGCAAACTCATTGGGCAGGCCGTCTTGGTCTGACTCGCACCAGCGGGCACCCAAATAATTCGGGGCAGCCCCCTTGGGCAAACTCTGGGAGGAAGCCACCTGATGTCGAGAATCGGTTCGTCCGTTATCGCGCTGGCCGCTGCGGCAATCACCAGCGGCCAGGCTGCGGCGCAGCAAGCCACTGCGCCAACAATGGCACAGGCCAGCCCAAGCTCAGCCCCGTCACCGGCCACTGCCGATTCACCGGGATCCAGCCTGTACCGGGGCGAGGGCCGGTTGGTGCTGGACTACCTGACTATTCCCGTTCCGCAGCAGCCGTCGCTTGACTTGCTCGGCTTCCACCTGCTGCACAAGGTGGCCGACGGCGTGTTTGCCGGCGCGGGCGCCTATGCGCCGCTGGTCAAGGGCGAATACGGCGGCTTCATGGCCTTTGACATCGGCGCGCATCTACAGCGCCGGCTGTGGCAGCGGCTGTTTGCCAATGCCGGCCTGGCCTTTGGCGGTGGCGGCGGCGGCAAGAGCACGCTGCAAAGCGTCGAACTCTCAGGCACAGGCGGTTTCGTCAAGGCCTATGCCGGGCTGGGGCTTGACTTCGACGGTTTCTCGGTTGGTGCCAATGCCGCGCGTGTGAAGTTCCGGCATTCGGCCATTGACCACACCCAGCTCAATCTGTTTGTGCAGATGCCGTTCTCTTACAAGGTTGGCTCGTTGGCCAACTTTGGAGAGAATCTCAGCAGCGCAGACGCCCAGACGGTGTTTGCGGATTCGTCTTCCAACACGTTGAGCCTGGGGCTGGACAATTACAAGCAGATTGACCCGCGGGGCACCAACAGGTCTGTCATTCACCTGGCTGACCTGCAGTTCTCTCACTACTTGAGCAACACCACCTATTGGTTTGCCAGTTTGGGGGTGGGCTACCGGGGCTTGCCGCTCTACAACCAATTCATCGGCGGTGTGGGCTATCGCTTTAGCCTGGCGCCGCGCGTCAGCATTCAAGCGCAATTGGGTCTGGGCTCGGGCGGCTTTGCACCTGAGAAGATCGACACCGGCGCCGGCATGCTGGTGTACCCCAAGCTGTCGGCCGAATACGCGATCACCAAGAACTTTGGCGTGGCTGTGACGTCCGGCTATCTGTTCTCGGCCGGCGGTTCATCCAGGAACTACACCCTGGGTGCCGCGCTGAATTACCACCTGCAGTCGCGGCGCCAAGGCGCAGAGGCCAGTGCTGCGGCCGAGGGCGCGGTGTTCAGGGGATTTCGATTCAGCCTGCTGCAGCAGACCGAGACCGGCGTGCGGGTGCGCGACCAGGACCGGCCCAACATCAACATGCTGTCGGCGCAACTCGACACCATGCTCAGCGACCATTTCTACATCCCCATTCGCGCGGGTGTGGCCTACAACGCCTACCTGGGCTACCCAGGCTACGGTGAGCTGCTGGCCGGCGTGGGCATCCAGAGCAAGTACCAGCGGGGCGACCGCTTTCAGGTCTTTGGTCAATTGCTGGGCGGCACCAATGTCCACGGCCTGATCCTGCAGCCCGGCATCGGTATGAACTACACCCTGAGCGATAGGCTGGCCGTCCTTGCATCGGCTGGCAAGACCATGGCCACCTCGTCCGACAACGGCAGCTTCAGGTCCAGCTGGCTGGGGCTGGGCTTGACCTATCGCTTCTCGGTGCCCAGTTGGTGAGCCGTCTGTCCCGCTTGAGCCGATCAATGAATGCCGGATCGAGAATGACAGAGGTCTGACGAAGTCACAGGCGATCATCGCGGCGAGCGCCATCGCCATCACTCGCCGTGAACGACTGATGGCGCTGACGCTCGCGGCAGGCATACCCGTTGTCGGACTGAACCAGCCCATGACCCACGCCGCGTGATTGGTCGTACATCGGTGTGGTCACCCTCCATCCCGAGCGCGGGTCGCGTCATCCGACTGACCAATGCCTTCAGTACGAAGCACGACAGCAGCGCAGCACCACCGCCGCGTTGGTCCCTTGCGCGACTGCCAGCAGCACAATGCGCTTGCACAGTACGCAGAATCGCCACCCCGCTCAGGAGCCGCCATGCCCGTCGCCCTCACCAAACCCGGCATCGATCTGGGCATCGTCACCAGCAACGGCCCGGCGATGCTGGGCTTCTACCGCGATGTGCTGGGCCTGGTCTTCAAGGGCGACATGGCCATGCCGGGCGGCACCGGCACCATGCACCGCCTGCTGTGTGGTGACAGCCTGATCAAGCTGGTGGTGATGCCCAGCTTGCCGGCAGCGGCCGCGCCGGGTGGCATCCAAGGGGCCGCCGGCTACCGCTACTGGACCATGACCGTCAGCAACCTGGCCGAGATGGTGCAGGCCTGTACCGATGCCGGCCACAAGCTGGTGTTCGGTGCACGCGAGATCCGGCCCGGCGTGCGGGTCGCGATGGTGACCGACCCGGATGGCAACTGGGTCGAGTTCCTGCAGGTGGGGTGAACATCCGCGCTTGTCAACCGGCTTCATCGGCCGGCGGATGTGGGTGCCCCGACATCTCGGCCCCGGCATCCGGCGCCAGCCGCACAAACCACAGCCAGGGCAGCAGTGGCACCAGGCCCACCGCCACGAAGGCGCGGCTGAAGTCCAGTGCCTGCCGCGCGGCCCGGCCGTCCAGGCTGCGCGAGCCCATCGGCCGGGGCGCGTCCGAGCGCACCTGCGGCACCCACCACAGCGCCAGCGCCAGGCCGATCAGGCCCACCGGCACGTTGAGCCAGAAGATGCCGCGCCAGTGGCAATAGGGGGTGATGAAGCCGCCCACCGGCGGGCCGATGATGGGCGCGAACAGCCTGGGGATGCTCAGCCAGGCCATCGCCGAGACCATCTTTAGGCGTCACGCGCAGCAGGATCAGCCGGCCCACCGGCAGCATCATGGCCCCGCCCAGGCCCTGGCAGAAGCGGCCGGCCACCAGGCTGGGCAGGCTCCAGGCCAGCGCGCAGCCCACCGAGCTGAGCGTGAACACGCCGAAGGCTGCGGCAAACACGGTCTTGGCGCCATAGCGGTCGGCGCACCGGCCGCTGATCGGGATGAAGATGGCCAGCGCCACGAAATAGGCGGTGAAGGCCAGCTTGAGCGTCAGCGGGTCCACGCCCAGGTCGGCGGCCATCTCGGCCCAAGAGGCGGCGATCACCGTGCTGACCAGGTTCTCCATGAACAGCGCTGCAGCCACCACCAGCGTGAGTACGCGCTTGGACACGCCGGGTGCGGTCAAGGCGGGTCCGTCGCCTCGCTGATCAGCCCGGCCACCAGCGCCGGGTCTTCCATTGGCAGCATGTGGGTCTTGTCCATCCATTGCAGGTCACGGCCCAAGGGGAAGGCTGCTGCCAGGCCGGGCCAGGTGGGCGTGCCCAGCGTGTCCCAGGGTTGGATCGCCGGGTCTTGCGGCCGGGCGCGCAAGACCAGCACCGGGATGGGCAGGGCCCGGATATCGGCATAGATGCCGGGGTTGTAGCGCGACAGCGGGTAGACCTTGCCCTCGAAGGCCGGCGCGCAGGCCAGCTGCAAGCCCTGGCCGTCATCGGCGGGCTTCAGGCCGTGGTCGCAGTAGTCGCGCAGCGCCTGGCGGTCGAACACCGAGTAAGGCGGCCGGTCAGCAAAGCGCTCAAACATCGCGTCGGCCGACTCAAACCGGTTCTTGCGCTGGGCGGCGGGGTGAAGGGTGATCTGCGCCGGCCGCTGGCCCAGGCAATGCTCGGGGGCCTGGATCACCGGGTCGATCAGGATCAACTGGCTGAAACGCCCGGGTTGCAGCACCGCCGCGCGCAGCAGGCCATGGGCGCCCATGCTGTGGCCCACGCCCACGGCGCCCTGCAAATCGAGCTGGGCGGCCAGCGCCGACAGATCCTGGCCAAAGGCCTCCCAGGTGTCGAAGTCAGCCGCCTCGCTGCGGCCATGGCCGCGCTGCTCGGCAGCGATCACATGGCGGCCAGGCAGGTGGTGGATGACCTGGTCCCAGACCCGGCCGTGGAAGCCGGTGGCATGCACCAGCAGCAGCGTGGGCAGCCGGCCGCGCAGCGCCGCGCGCCACTCGAAATAGGCCAGGCGGATGCCGTTGGCCTGGACGAAGTGCAGTTGCGGGGTGTCGAGGGCGGCATGCTCTTCCATCCTCAAACCTCGGCCGCCAGCCGGCTGGCCTGGTCGATGGCGCGCTTGGCGTCCAGCTCGCCGGCCTCGAAGGCGCCGCCCACCAACCTGGCCGGCACGCCCAGGGCCTGCAGCTCGTCGAACAGGCTGCGCTGTGACAACTGCCCGGCGCAGACGATCACCGTGTCCACCTCAAACAGGCGCGGCTCGCCATTGGCCAGTACATGCAGGCCGGCGTCATCGATGCGCTGATAGTCCACCCCGGCCACCATGTGCACACCGCGCCGGCCCAGCACCAGGCGGTGCGTCCAGCCGGTGGTGCGGCCCAGGTTGCGGCCCAGGGATTCGGCCTTGCGCTGCATCAGCCAGACCTCGCGGTCGGCCTTGTGCAGCTCGGGTTGGACCCCGGTCACACCCCCGCGCGGATGGTTCTTGAAGTCGATGCCCCATTCGCGGGCAAAGACATCGATGTCCACCGCGCCCGAGACGCCGGCATGGGTGATCAGCTCGGCCACGTCAAAACCGATGCCGCCCGCGCCCATGATCGCCACCCGCTCGCCGATGGGCTTGCGGCCCAAGATGGCGTCGATGTAGGGCACGACCATCGGGTGGTCGATGCCGGGCAGGCTGGGCCGGCGCGCCGTGATGCCGGTGGCCACCACCACCTCGTCAAACGCTTCGGCCTGCAGTTGCGCGGCGCTGGCCCGGCGGCCCAGCCGCAGAGTGATGCCGTGCAGATCGATCATGCGGCGGTAGTAGCGCAGGGTCTCGTAAAACTCCTCCTTGCCCGGGATGCGCTTGGCCAGGTTGAACTGGCCGCCGATCTCGGCGCCGGCCTCGATCAAGGTGAC
>JANLZT010000371.1:0-10943 GCA_031366465.1 Betaproteobacteria bacterium
CCCGAGGACCGGCGCTGGTTGCGCCGCCAGACGATGGGCTGCCCGGTCATCATGGGCCGCAAGACCTGGGATTCACTGCCCGAGCGTTTCCGGCCGCTGCCCGGGCGCGACAACATCGTCGTCACCCGCCAGGCCGGCTGGGCCGCACCGGGTGCGGCGGTGGCCTTCGATCTGCAACGGGCACTGGCCATCGCCCGAGCGGCTGCCGCCGCCCAGGCCGCGCCACGCATCTTCGTGATCGGCGGCGGCCAGCTCTATGCCCAGGCCTTGCCGCTGGCCGACCAGCTGCTGCTCACCGAGATCGATGCCGACTTGGCCGGCGACACCCACTTCCCGGCCTGGGACCGCAGCGCCTTTGTCGAGCTCACACGCGATACTCGCCCGGCCTCAGGCAGCGGCCAGCCCGCATTTGCCTTTGTCACCTACCAACGCAAACGCTAAAACCCAGGAGACACCCATGTCCGGACACGGCTTCCACGTCCACGGCCCGCACGACCACGAGCTTGAGCATGCCGCCGAGCACGGCAGCAAAGACGGCTTTGCCGGCAGCATCGCGGTGGCCACCGCCATCCTGGCCACCATCGGCGCACTGTTCTCCTACATGGGCGGGGCCACGCAGGCCAACGCCGGCCTGTACAAGAACAATGCCGCGATCAAGAAGACCGAGGCCAGCAACCAGTGGAACTACTACCAGGCCAAGAGCGGCAAGCAAAACCTGGCCGAGCTGGCCATCGCCCTGGTGCCCGAGGACAGAAAGCCCCAGTACCTGCTGGAGGTAGACCGCTACAAGAAGGAAAAAGCCGAGATCAAGACCGCTGCCGAGAAGCTCGAAGCCGATGCCACCGCCTGGGACAAGCAGTCTGACGAGCAGATCCACCTGCACCACCGCTGGGCCCAGGCCACCACCGCCTTGCAGGTCTCGATCGCGCTGGCGGCGATGGCCTTGCTGACGCGCCGCAAATGGCTGGAATACGGCATGTTCGGCGTGGCCGCCGTGGGTGTGGTGCTGGGTGGGCTGGCGGTGGCCCACGTCTGAGCCAGCGCCTGGCTTGGGCTAGCCCAGCGCCTGCCAGGCGCCGTTCAGGCGATGGCTCTCCAGCACCGTTTCGATGAAGGCCAGGCTGCGGATGCCATCAGCCAGGCCCGGCACCCGCGGCGTGGGGGCTGGCTCGCCGCGCAGGTGCTGGTGCAGGTCGGCCGCGAAGTCGCGGTAGATCTGCGCAAAGGCCTCGATGAAGCCTTCGGGGTGGCCGGCCGGCAAACGGGTGGCCGCGCTGGCCTCGTCGGGCAGGCCGGGCATGCCACGGGTCCACAACCGGGCCGGCTGGCCCGGCTGGGCCTGCCATAGCTGGTTGGGCTGCTCTTGCTGCCAGCGCAGCGCGCCCAGGCTGCCGTAGACGCGCAAACGCAGGCCGTTTTCTTCGCCGCTGGCCACCTGGCTGGCCCACAGCATGCCGCGCGCGCCGTTGGCATAGCGCAATTGCACCTGCACATGGTCATCCACCCGGCGGCCGGCCACGAAAGTGGCCAGGTCAGCGCTGACCGCACTGGGTGATTGGCCGCTCACATACTCCGCCAAGTGAGCGGCATGGGATCCGATATCGCCCAGGCAACCGGCCGGGCCGGCCAATGCCGGGTCGGTGCGCCAGGCGGCCTGCTTCTGGCCGCCGGCCTCGATGGGCTGGGCCAGCCAGTCCTGGGCGTACTCCACCTGCACGATGCGCAACTCACCGACATCGCCACGCCGCACCATCTCGCGGGCCGCCCGCACCAGCGGGTAGCCGCTGTAGTTGTGGGTCAACGCAAACAGCAGCTGCTTGCGGCTGGCCAGCGCCAGCAGGGCCTGGCCATCGGCAAGGGTGGTGGTCAGCGGCTTGTCGCAGATGACATGGATGCCGGCTTCGAGAAAGGCCCGGGCCACCTCGAAGTGAAGGTGGTTGGGCACCACGATGGCCACCGCATCGATGGCATCGCTGCGCACCGCCTCGGCCAGCGCCATGGCGTGGAAATCGGTGTAGACACGGTCGGCGGCCAGCCGCAGATCGGCACCGCTGGCGCGGGCCCGCTCGGGGTTGGACGAGGGCGCGGCGGCCACCAGCTCCCAGGCGTCGTCCAGCCGCGCCGCCAGCCGGTGCACCGCACCGATGAAGCCGCCCTGGCCACCGCCCACCATGCCCAGGCGCAGGCGGCGCTCGGGGCTGGCGGCAGGACTGGATTCACTCATGCCAGATCCAGTTCAGGGTAGCGCCGGAAGATGCCCTGCTCATTGAACGGCAGCCGCCGCGCGCTGCGCAGATAGGCGGCCAGCTTGGGGCCAGCCGCCACGCGGGCGCACAGGGATTGCACGCTTGGCGCGCTGGCCAGGGTCTTGTCAGAGGCCTTTGGGAAGGCGTAGCGCAGGCCCTCGACCAACTGGAACAGCGACAGATCGGCATAGCTGAGCTTGCCGCCCACCAGCCAGCGCGGCCCGGCCGGGTTGCGGCTGACCACCGCCTCGAACCACTGCAGAAATTTGGGCAGCCGCTGGCCGCAAAAGTCCTGAGCCCGGCGCAGCGCCTCGGCCTGCTGGTCCTCGTAGTGCAGCGCGCTGCTGATGGGATGGTGGGTGTCATGGGCCTCGCTGACCATGTCGGCGATGGTCAGCTGGATCTGCTGGGTCCAGGCGCGCAGGGCCTCATTGCGCGGCACCAGCTTGAGCGTGGGGGCCAGGTAATGCAGGATGGCGGCGGTCTGGCCGATCACCACCGCCCCGTCCACCAAGAAAGGCGGCGCAAACGGTGGGTGCAGCGCCTTGCGGTCGTGCAGGTGTTTCATCATCGCCGGCAGGCCCTGGCCGGTTTGCTCTGGGCCGCGCGCCACGTCGATATAGGGTGCGCCAGCGGCCTCCAGCGCCAGCCGGATGAATTCACCACGGCCGGGGATGGCGGGCCAGTAATGCAGTTCGTATGCCATGCCGCGAACTGTAGCCTGCAGCCCCGCCGGCTATCGCCCGGCGGGCTTGTTACAGCGTGTCTGGCCGTGCCGGCTAGCATGCGGTGCATCGTGCGGCAGCGGCCGCGCTGGTTTCAGACGAGGGGGCTGCACCATGAGAGGGTTGTTGTTGATCGGGCTGTGGGCCCTGGCCTGGGTCACCAACCCGGTAGCCGCTGCAAGTGCGCCCGATGGCCAGGACGACCTGCGGCCCATCACTACCGCGCAGTGGACCCCCGCCGCCGCCGCCCACCTGCTGCAGCGCGCCGGTTTTGGCGGCCGGCCCGACGAGATCGCCGCGCTGGCCGCCCTGCCCGCGCCAGAGGCGGTGCGGCGATTGGTGCGCTGGCAATCGGTGCCCGAGGATTTTGTGGCCTTTGACGAATCCGGCCTGCATGACCCCGGCCTGGAGCCCTTCCCGGCCTCCCGCCCAGCCGCCACCAACGCCGCCAAGCGCGACGGCCAGGCCCTGGGCGTGGCCAAAAAGCCCAGCGGCAACCGCCGGCTGCAGCCCGTCACCAACACCTTCTTTTACTGGCTGCGCGCCAGCAAGCTGGAAACCCAGCGGATGGCGCAGTGGTGGGCCCAGCGCATGCTGGTCACGCCGCGGCCGCTGCAAGAAAAACTGGCGCTGTTCTGGCACGGCCACTTTGCCAGCAGCGAAGAGAAAGTGCGCGACTACCGCAAGATGCTGCGCCAGAACATGCTGTTCCGCGCCCAGGGCAATGGCAGCTTTCGCACGCTGCTGATCGGCGTGGCGCAAGACCCGGCGATGCTGGCTTTTCTGGATGCCGGGGTGAATGTCAAGGGCGCGCCCAACGAGAACTTCGCGCGCGAGATCATGGAGATGTTCACCCTGGGCGAGGGCCATTACAGCGAGCGCGACATCCGCGAGGCCGCGCGCGCCTTCACCGGCTGGAACGCCCAGGGCCTGGATTTCCACATCGATGCCGCCCGCCACGACGACGGCCCCAAGCAGGTGCTGGGCCGCGAGGGCCGGCTGGACGGCATCGACGTGATCGATGTGCTGCTGGCCCAGCCGGCGGCGGCCGAGCACATTGCCGGCAAGCTCTACCAGTACCTGGTGCGCCAAGAGCTGAGCCCGGCGCTGCGCCGCGAGCTGGCGGCGGTCTTGCGCAACAGCGGCTATGACATCAGCCGCCTGCTGGAGACGATCTTCCTGTCGCGCGATTTTTATGCCCCGGCGTCGGTGGCCACCCGCATCCGCCCGCCGGTGGAGCTGGTGGTGTCGACCTACCGCTTGGCCGGCCTGAGCCAGATTCCGGGCGTGCCTGATTTCAACGCGGTGACCGAATCACTGGGCCAGAAGCTCTTTTACCCGCCCACGGTGGCCGGCTGGGCCCAGGGCAGAAGCTGGATCACGCCGGGCCTGCTGATCGCCCGCAGCAACTTTGCCTACGACCTGGTCTACCCCGACATCAACTTCATCCCGCCCGACCGCTACCCCTCGGGTGAGTTCAAGATCGGCGAGTTGAGCGACAAGCTGGCGCAGGGCCTGGACGTCAGCAGCGCCACGCTGCTGGACGGCAAGGAGATGGTCTCCACCTCGATGCAACTGGCCGACCGCGACGAGGAGTTCAACACCCGGCTGGCCAGCTACCGCGGCTGGCAAATGGCGCTGGAGCGGGTCAAACCGATCCCGCGCGGCACCGCCAGGCTGCGCTTGGCCGACCTCGTGATGGCTGAGGGCAGCCGCAGCGCCAGCCAGGCGGTGGACGCGTTGCTGCGGCGCTTTGTGGTGGTGGGCGTGGCGCCGTCCACCCGGGCCCGGCTGGTGGCGTTTCTCGAACGCGAGCTGGGCACCACCGACCTGCTGGCCGCGCGCAGCTACCTGGACGAGCCGCTGCGCCAGACCCTGCACCTGATCCTGGCCCTGCCCGAATACCAACTGGGTTGACACCACATGCACAACCACTCCCCTGCGATGCTCAGCCGGCGCAGCCTGTTGCAGGCCGGCCTGGCCAGCGTCGGCGGCCTGGGCTCGACCTGGGGGCTGTTGCCAGGCACCCTGAAATCAGCCGCAGCGGCCACCGCCGCACGCTATCCCGACCGCATCCTGGTGGTGCTGGAGCTGTCCGGCGGCAACGACGGCCTCAACACCCTGGTGCCCTATGGTGACGATGCCTACTACCGGCACCGGCCCAGGCTGGGCATCCGGCGCCCGCAGTTGCGGGTGATCGACGAGCACCACGGCTTCAACCCCGGCATGGCCGGCTTCGAGCGCCTGTACAAGGACGGCCGGATGGCGGTGGTGCATGGCTGCGGCTATGCGCAACCCTCGTTCTCGCACTTCACCTCGATGGCCTATTGGCACACCGCCATGCCCAACAGCGGTGAGGAGCATGGCTGGGTCGGCCGCCTGGCCGATGCCATCGACCCGCAAAACACGCCCGAGTACCTGGTCAACATCGACGAGACCCAGTCGCTGGCGGTGCGCGCACGCGGCCATCTGCCGCTGAGCTTCGACGACCCGCGGCGCTTTGCCCGCAAGGGCCTGTTCGAGCAGCGCAGCGTGCTGGACGCAGCCCCCGACCCGGCCCCCGGCCTGCAAGGCGAGGCCAATCCCAGCCTGGGCTTCATGCGCGATGTGGCGCAAAGTGCGCGCGACTCGTCCACCCGGGTGCGTGAGGCCTGGGCCCGCTACAAGACGCCGGTGGACTACGGCATCGTGCCGCTGGACCTGCCCAAGATCGCCGCCCTGATAGCGGCCGGCCTGCCCACCCGGCTGTACTACAGCGCCTACCGCCACAACGCCTTCGACACCCATGTGCAGCAGGCCGAGCTGCACCAGCGGCTGCTGAGCTATGCCTCAGACACGGTGGCCGGCTTCATGACCGACCTGGCCCGCATCGGCCGGGCCCGGGATGTGGTGCTGCTGGTGTTCTCGGAATTTGGCCGCCGGGTGCCCGAGAACACCAGCCTGGGCACCGACCACGGCACCGCCAACCACATGTATGTGATCGGCCAGCCGGTGCGCGGCGGCCACTACGGCGCCCTGCCCAGCCTGAGCGTGCTGGACGCCGGCGACAACCTGCTGCACACCACCGACTTCAGGCGCGTCTACGCCACGCTGATCGACGGCTGGCTGGGCGGCGACGCGCCGGCCGTGCTGCGCGGGCGCTTCGAGCCGTTCGCGATGTTTGGCTGAGCCTGCCGGCGGCCGCCAGCGCTCACAACTGCAGCGTGGCGGGCAGGTATTTGACCAACAAGTCTTCGTAGTAGGGCTTGAGCTCGGCCAGCACTGGCGGCTGCGGGTTCTTGGAGTACAGGTCGTAGGGGTTGAACTTCTGCACCCAGGGCAAATGGGCCGCATCGTGGGCGTCGGTGAGGTGACCGTACTGGCCCTCGCGGTGCCAGGCGTAGAAGGAGTGGTAGCGGATCATGTAGAGCGCCGGCTCGGGCAAATGGGGCTTGAGCAGGTGGTAGAGGTACTCGTCATGGCCCCAGGACAACTGCACCGCGCCAAGGCCGCATCCTGGCGTGTAGATGCCGTGCTCGGTGTTGTAGCGCGCGTCCTGCGAATCGGGGTTGGCGGCAAAAAACTCGGGGTAGACGACCTGCCGGGAATGCCGGCAGCCCACCGGGAAGGTGTCGCCCACCACCGCCCATTGCGGCTCGCCAAACAGGCACAGCACCTTGCCCAGGTCGTGTATGAAACCGGTCAGCACAAACCAGTCGGGGTGGCCGTCGGCGCGGATCGCCTCGGCGGTCTGCAGCAGGTGCATGACCTGCGGCAATTCGGTGTCGGGGTCAGACTCATCGACGAGGGTGTTGAGGTAGTCCAGCGCCGCCCAGGGCGTCATCGCGCGCTGCTGGAAGGGCAGCCAACGGGCCTTCTTGGCGGCCACAAAATCCACCGTCTGGTGCTGGTGGTTCTGGCGATAAAACGCGCGCACCCGGTCGATGCCGGGCTTGTCGTAGTTGCGGTAGGCGGCGCGATCAGCGTCAATGGCCAATGCGGGCGCTTGCAGCGGGGCGGGCATGGGAGGTGCTCCAGTGGGATGGGGGTTTCAGGCTTGCGGCGCACCCACCTGGCGGGCCGGGTCGGCTGCGGCAAAGGCCGGCAAGGCTTCACAGGCGGCCATGATGCGCCGGGCGGTCGGGATGTC
Organism: Betaproteobacteria bacterium; assembly: GCA_031366465.1. Lineage (GTDB taxonomy): Bacteria > Pseudomonadota > Gammaproteobacteria > Burkholderiales > Burkholderiaceae_C > Pseudaquabacterium. The sequence continues at coordinate 7,101 of JANLZT010000371.1, forward strand.
GGCGACCTCGATCTTGAACACCCGCATCACCACCAGGACGCTGGCCAGGCAGATGTCGGCCAACGTGGGGCTGTCGCCATGGCAGAAGCGGCCGGTGCCGGGCTCCTGGGCCAGGCGCTGCTCAAAGGCCTGCAGGCCGGTGCTGAACCAGTGGATCTGCCAGGCCCGCCAGGCGGCATCGTCAAACCCGGCCTGGCCCACCAGGTACTTCTTGACCCGCGGCGTGATCAAGGGGTGGGTGTCGGCCGCCAGCATTGCGCTGAGTGAGCGCACCCGGGCGCGGCCATGGGCGTCAGTGGGCAGCAGGGCCGGCGTGGGCTGGGTTTCCTCCAGAAACTCCAGGATCGCCAGCGACTGGGTCAGCGCGGTGGCCGGCGCCCCCGGCGCGTGGTCGATCAGCGCCGGAATCGCCGCCATCGGATTGATCTGCAGGTAGTCAGCGCTGCGCTGCTCGCCGACATCGATGTTGACGATGCGCTCCTGGGCCTGCAGGCCCTTGAGGTTCAGGGCCACCCGCACCCGGTAGGTGGCCGAGGTGCGCCAGAAGGCAAAAAGCTCGAAGCGCTTGGCATCGGTCATGGGGTCTCCAGAAGGGGCCTGTGGTGGCCGTTGAACGGGGTTGGCAACAATGGTCCCGCGCTGGCTGCGGGTGGAGGCCATTCTCGCCGGCCTGCAGGCGGGCCTTGATCGCGGCTGCGGCCTGGGGTATGCCAGGGGGCCGGACGTCGAATGGCGGCACAAACTTGCAGCCCTGAAGCCCTTGCCGGACCGAACGGCGGGTCGGCAATGGAAGGCTGCACCGCTCGGCACGCTCACGCACCACGCCTTGCCACCGGCGCGGTCGCAGAGATTTGAGCCTTTCCACGTCCAGCAGCCCATCCCCGCACCAATGCAAAGGCCCCGGTTGTAGCCGGTGTAGGTGATCTCACTTGTTGACCGTCCAGCAGCCCATCCCCGCACCAATGCAAAGGCCCGACATGAATACCGACGCACGGCCGCGCTTGGCCATCCTCTACCCCGGCGACCGCGCGGCCCGCGACCGCGCCGATCCTGCGCAGAGCCGGTTCTTGACGCTATTCGATGCCTTTGCGGGCGCCGGCGTGGCAATCGAGCCAGCCGTCTATCACGACGACTTCCACGATGAGGTGCTGCGGCAGCTCTTGCAGGTGCAGGGCGTACTGGTCTGGCACAACCCCATCGAAGGTGGACGCGACCGCCGTCAGCTCGACACCATGCTTCGCGAGGTGGCCGAGAGTGGCGTCTTGGTCAGCACCCATCCGGACACGATCCTGAAGCTGGGGACCAAAGACGTGTTGTTGGCGATCAGCGATCTGCCGTTCGGCACCGACGTGCACCGCATCGACAGCCTGGCGCAGGCACAGGCGCAGTTGCCGGGCCGGCTGGCCGTTGGAGCGCGGGTGCTGAAACAGCGCCGAGGACACAGCGGCATTGGCATCTGGCGAATCGAGCGGCGCGGCGCTGATCGCTATGCACTGCAGCACGCGCTGCGTGGCTGCGCCGAAGAAATCGTGGGTCTCAACGGCGTCCTGCAGCGGATCGCCCCTTACTTCGAGAACGCCGACCACATGATCGACCAGGCTTGGCAGCCCCGCATGGTCGAAGGCATGACACGCGCCTACCTGGTGCAGGGGCGCGTCGCGGGTTTCGGACACCAGGCCGTCGTCGCATTGCACCCGCCTGTCGGTTTGGGCCACGCGCCGCTGCCCAGCCAACGCCTCTACAGCGATGCGAACGACGCCCGCTTCCAGGTCCTGCGGCGACGGCTGGAGGACGAGTGGCTGAGCCAACTTTGTGGTCGGGCAGGGATAGAAGCGCAGGACCTGCCGATGCTCTGGGATGCTGACTTCCTGCTCGGCGAACGCGGCAAAGATGCCGAAGAACGGTACGCGCTTTGCGAGATCAACGTCAGCAGTGTGTCGCCCTTCCCCGACGCGGCGATTTCAGCTTTGGTCGAAGCAACTTGCCGCGCACTGGCGGCGGTGAGTCGCTAGCGCCGTGGTCTCGGTGGTCATGACAAAGATTCCCAAACAGGTGAACACCGAGCATCATGAAACCGGTTCGCTCGCTTACGCGGGGAGCCCAAGAGCAGGCACTTTCGACACCGTCACTTGGAGACGGTACTCGTAGAGCTCGACTTCCTTGTTGCTGGCAGTCTTGTCCAATGAGGTATGAGCCTGGAGCCGGGCGCGGCATTCCATTGAGGAGTGAGCCTGGCGGCCTCCAGAGATCAGCGGTTTGGGGGCTGGCTGGCAGCCCGCTGGCGGTGTGGGTCGATCATCGAATCGATGGTGATCGACATGAACGAAGCACAGGTGCGTACGCTGGAGCAGGTGCGCCAGGTATTGGCGGGTACGCAGGCGATGGAGTTCCAGGCGGCGGCCGGAGTTGCGGGTCGCTATGCGTGGATCGAAGCCGTTCTCAAGCGTTTTGACTACCGCCACCTGGCCCGGGCAGACCGCGGCCCGGTGCTGGCCTACCTTCAGCGCCTGAGCGGTTACAGCCGGGCCCAGATCACCCGGCTGGTGGCGCGCTGGGACGGCGGCAAGCCGCTGGTCAAGAACTATGGCGCGCCCCGGCGCCCATTCGCCCGCCTGTACACCCCCGCCGACGTGGCGCTGCTGGCCGACGTGGACCGCGCCATGGGCACGCTGTCGGGCCCGGCCACGGCCTGCGTATTGCGCCGCCAGCGCGACGTCTTCGGCGACAAGAGGTTCGTACGGCTGGGCTCGATTTCGGTGGGCCACCTGTACAACCTTCGCAACAGCGCGGGCTACCGCAACCAGCGCGTGGTGCTGAGCAAGACCGCGCCCACCAAGAGCACCAAGATTGGCGTGCGCAAGGCGCCCGCGCCCGAGGGCAGGCCGGGCTTCATCCGCATCGACAGCGTCCACCAGGGTGACCTCGACGGCGTCAAGGGGCTGTACCACATCAACGCGGTGGACTGCGTCACACAGTGGCAGGTGGTGGCCAGCGTGCAGTCGATATCGGAGGCGCACCTGCTGAGCGTGATTGAGGAAATGCTGGCGCAATTCCCGTTCGAGATCCTGGGCTTTCACGCTGACAACGGCAGCGAGTATGTCAACCACAAGGTGGCGCACATGCTGGACAAGCTGCGCATCGAGTTCACCCGCAGCCGCCCGCGCCACAGCAACGACAACGGCCTGGCCGAGACCAAGAACGGCGCCGTGGTGCGCAAGGTCTTCGGCTACGAGCACATCCCCAGGCGGCACGCCGCACGCTTTGACACGTTCTGCCGCGAGTACCTCAACCCCTTCCTGAACTTTCACCGGCCGTGTCTGTTCGCCACCGAGTTGGCCGACCCCAAGAAGCCGGGACGAATCAAGCGGGTATACCGACCCAAGGACGCCATGACGCCGCTGGACAAGCTGGCCAGCCTGTCGGATGTGGCGGGGTTCCTGCGCCCTGGCGTCACGCTGCTGGAGTTGCAGCAACTCGCCACCGCGCTGACCGATGTGCAGGCCGCCGAGGAGCTCAACGAGGCCCGCCAGGCGCTGTTCAAGCGAGTGCCGGCACGCACTGGCTGAGCCCGAAAAAGCACCGCGCCGGCAAGCCGGGCTGTGGACATGTGGACGATGCGCTCACGCGCACCGGCACGGCCCGTGGACAACGCTGCACGGCCCCTGGACAACGCTGCGCGTTGCCCACCGCCCGTGCCTTCGCCCACATGCCCACAGCCCTCGACCGGGATTAAAGATTCCCAAACCCAGGCCCCAATACACTGGCCGATCCAACAACAGATCGACTCGCTTCGCGTCGCCGGTCTCAGGTCGCTTCAGGCTCATACCTGCTTTGGAAAAGACT
>JANLZT010000722.1:0-1765 GCA_031366465.1 Betaproteobacteria bacterium
CTGGGCGCACACTAACCCGCCAGTGAAGGGGATAAGCCATGCCGCCGCTGCTGCGCCCGAGTGATCTTCACCCCTTCCATCGGCTCGATGTGCCCAGCCTGCTGGCGCACCGCGCGGCCACCCGGCGCGATCACCCGTTCATCATCTGGGAGCCGTTTGAAGGCCAGGCCGTCACTTGGTCGTATGGCCAGTTTCATGCCCAGGTCGGGCGCATCGCCGGCGGCTTGGCGCGGCGTGGCGTGGTGGCGGGTGACCGGGTCCTGATCCACCTCGACAACTGCCCCGAATCGCTGCTCGCCTGGTACGCCTGCGGCTGGATCGGCGCGGTGGCGGTGACCACCAATGCCCGTGCCGCCGACGACGAGCTGGCCTACTACGCCGAGCATTGCGGCGCAGTGGCGGCCATCACCCAGCCGAAATTTGCGCAGCGCGTGGCCAGCCATTGCCGCGCGCTGCGCTGGCAGGTCGTCACCGCCACCGACAACGGCGCGCCGCCGGCCCATGCGGTTGAAGCCGCACAGCGCTTTGAAACGCTCGATGCCGAGCCGCCACCGCGTCGCCCGCCTGATCCGTTAGCCCCCTGCAGCGTGCAGTACACCTCGGGCACCACCTCGCGGCCCAAGGCGGTGCTGTGGAGCCATGCCAATGCCCTGTGGGGCGCGCGCATCAACGCCGTACACGAAGACCTGCAGCCCAGCGATGTGCACCTGGTTTATCTGCCGCTGTTCCACACCAATGCACAAGCCTATTCGGTGTTAGCCACCTTGTGGGCCGGCGGCACTGCGGTGGTGCTGCCGCGTTTTTCGGCCAGCCGTTTCTGGCCCATTTCACTGGCGCGGCGCTGCACCTGGACCTCGATGATCCCCTTCTGCATCAAGGCCTTGATGCAGCACGAGGTGCCGGCCCGCCATGCCTATCGCCTGTGGGGCGCGGCCGCGTGCGACCTGCCGACTGACCCGCATTTTCGTGTCCAGACCATCGGCTGGTGGGGCATGACCGAGACCATCACGCACGGCATTGTCAGTTGCCGGCATTGGCCCAGCCCGTCACTGAGCATTGGCCGGCCGGCGCCCGAGTACGGCATTGCCATCGTCGATGACGACGCGTTACCGGTGGCGCAGGCACTGGCCATCGAGCCCGGCGGCTCGGGCCAATTGATGGTGCGCGGCATCCGTGGCTTGAGCTTGTTCCAGCAATACCTGGGCAATGCCGCGGCCACCGCCGCCAGCTACACCGAGGACGGCTGGTTCCGCACCGGGGACCGGGTGGACCTGTTGCAAGACGGCTCGATCCGCTTTGGCGACCGCAGCAAGGACATGCTCAAAGTGGGCGGCGAGAACGTGGCCGCCAGCGAGATCGAGCGCGTGATTGCCACCGTGCCCGGCGTGCACGAGTGTGCGGTGGTGGCGCGCAAGCACCGCATGCTCGACGAGGTGCCGGTGGTGTTCGTGCTGGCCGTTGACGGTGCCGCAGCCGGCCTGACCGAGCGCATCGCCGCCGCCTGCGCGGCGCAATTGGCCGATTTCAAGCGGCCGCACGAGGTGCGCCTGGTCACCTCACTGCCGCGCTCGACGCTGGAGAAGGTGGCCAAGGCGCAACTGCGCACCTTGCTGGCGGCCGAGGGCGAGGCGGGCTGATGGCCTCGCCGGATAGCCCGGATCGGCAGCCGCAAACGGGCTGATCAGTCGTCGAAACCGACGAAGACTGCGGCCTGGTCGACTGATTTGCGCTGCGAGACCACGGCATTCGCCGGGAAGGATTCGTC
>JANLZT010000667.1:0-2401 GCA_031366465.1 Betaproteobacteria bacterium
GGCCTGGGTGCGACTTGATCATAGGCAGCGCGCGGTGGCCGGGGCTTCACTCAGGCGACAGGGGCAAGGCGGGATCACCAGATCGGTGTTTCAACTGGTTGACATGCCAACCATCTGGCCTCTAGAGTGCGTCAGCCCTGACAAGCCGCAGCCGGCGGCGCCACCGGAAACCCGCCATGCTCAACCGTCGCCACCTCGCCACCGCGCTCGCGGCCAGCCTCGTGACCGCTCTCGCCACGGGCGCCAGCGCTGCCGGCGCCGCGACCATCAAGGTGGGCATCGTCGGGCCCTTCTCGGGCCCGTTTGCCCATTACGGCACGCTGTTCAAGGCCGGGGTGGAGGCCTATCTGGCCACCCAGGGTGGCAAGCTGGCCGGGCATGAGGTCGAGTTCATCTACCGCGACACCGGCGGCCCCAACCCGGGCGGCACCAAGAACCTGGTGCAAGAGCTGATCGTCAAGGACAAGGTCGATTACCTGGGCGGCTTTGTCTTCACGCCCAATGCCCTGGCCGCCGCGCCGCTGGCCCAGCAGAGCAAGACGCCGATGGTGGTGTTCAACGCCGCCACCTCGGCCATCACCGACAAGAGCGAATACATCATCCGCACCAGTTACACGCTGTGGCAGGTGACGGTGCCGATGGCGCAGTGGGCGGCCCAGCAAAAGCTGACCAAGGTGGTCACCGCCGTCACCGACTACGGCCCCGGCATCGATGCCGAGACGGCCTTCAAGAGTGAGTTTGGCAAGCAGGGCGGCACGGTGGTCGAGAGCATCCGCATGCCGATTGCCAGCAGCGATTTCTCCCCCTTCATGCAACGCATCAAGGCCAGCGGCGCGCAGGCGGTCTACACCTTTTTGCCGGGCGGCCCGCCCAATCTGGGCTTTGTGAAGGCCTACAACGAGAACGGCCTGGCCAAGGCCGGCATCCAGTTTCTGGGCACGGCCGAGACCGATGAATACGACCTGCAGAAATTCGGCGACGCAGCACTCGGGCTGACCACCGCCTTCCACTACTCGGCCGCGCATGAGTCCAAGGCCAACACCGCCTTCAAGGCCGCGCTGGCCAAGCAGAACCCGCAGGCGGTGGCCAACTACGCCTCGGTGGGCGCCTGGGACGGCATGTTCGTGATCCACCAGATGATTGCGGCCACCGGTGGCCAGAAGGACGGCTTGAAGGCCATCGCCGCCGCCCGCGCGCTGCAATGGGAGAGCCCGCGCGGCCCGGTGCGCATCGACCCCAAGACCCGCCACATCGTGCAAAACGTCTACCTGCGCCAGGTCGCCAAGGTGGGCGGTGTGCTGGTCAACCAGGAAGTGAAGAACTTCGGCCCGCAGATCGATTTCGGGCTGGACAAATAAGCCCGCCGCGATGCTCACACTGGCCAACCTGGCGGTCGATGGCATCGCCTACGGCATGGTGCTGTTCATCATCGCCGCCGGCCTGACGGTCACCCTGGGCCTGATGCGCTTTGTCAACTTGAGCCATGGCGCGCTGGCGATGGTGGGCGGCTATGTCTGTGCAGCGCTGGTGCGCGACGCCGGCTGGAGCTTTTGGGCCGCGCTGCCGGCCGCCGTGCTGGCCACCGCTGGCTTTGGCGCGGCGCTGGAGGCGCTGGTGCTGCGCCACCTGTATGCGCGCGGTGAGCTGGCGCAGGTGCTGTTCACCATCGGCCTGGCGTTTTTCATGATCGCCAGCGTCAATGCGCTGGCCGGCCCGCAGGTGCAATTGATCGCCCTGCCGCCGCTGCTGGCCGGCACCGTGGACCTGGGTTTTCGCACGCTGCCGGCACAGCGCCTGCTGGTGATCGCTGCCGGCGCTGCGGTGGCGCTGGGCGCGGCCCTGCTGATGGCGCGCAGCCGCTACGGCATCTGGCTGCGCGCGGCGGTGGACCATGCCGAGACCGCCGGCAGCCTGGGCATCCCGATCCGCGCGCTGCAATGCACCAGCTTTGCCATCGGCGCCGGCCTGGCCGCGCTGGGAGGGGTGCTGGGCGCCGAGCTGATGCCGCTGGAGCCCTACTACGCGCTCAAATACCTGGTGCTGGTGCTGGCCGTGGTGGCGGTGGGTGGCATGGGCAGCCTGCCCGGCTCCTTGGCCGCCGCGCTGGTGCTGGGCACGGTGGAAACAGCCGGCAAGTACTACACCTCGCAATGGGGCAGCCTGCCCTTCTTCCTGGCAATGGGCGCGCTGCTGGCCTGGCGGCCGCTGGGCTTGGCGGGGTTGTTGCGGCGATGAGCGGCGCCCTGCCCTCGTCAATCAACGCCGCACCACGCTGCGTGCCAGCCTGGCGCGCGCCGTTGATCGTGCTGGCCCTGGGCTTGATCGCCTGGGCCGCCCTGCCCGAGCAGCTCGGCCTGCTGACCCGGGTGGCGATCACCGCGCTGCTGGTGCTGTCGCTCGA
>JANLZT010000737.1:0-1654 GCA_031366465.1 Betaproteobacteria bacterium
GAGATCTGTAGGCCCCCGACGCGCAGTTGGCCCAGCTCCTGCAGACTCGCCGCAGAGTCTCGATGGCGCGGCTGCTGACCAGCCCGGCGCCGCTGGCCGCCGCAGCCGAAGCCGAAAGCATCACCGCCCGGCTGGCCGGCCGCCCGGTGCAGGCCGTGTTGCAAGGGGGGCGCCATGATGGCGTGCCGGGCTTGCTGGCCAATGCCGTGCTGGGGTTCAGCTGGGTCGCAGCCAGACCCACCGGCGCCTGAGCGTCTGCCTGCTGCCGCTTGGCCATAAGCGGCTGACAAATTCCAGCTTTGCGCCACTGCAGGTTGCGTGCTGTCGAGCGGGTGAGCGTCGCCAGCGGCGGCGTCACCGCGACCGCAGTGTGTTTGATTTGAGCGTGCGCAGTTGCCAGCGCTTGATTGCCGGCAACCGGGTCAAGCCGCCGCCGCGCCAGTAACGCGCCAGCGTAGCGACATGGGTTTTGGCGGTCTTGCCAGGCCAGGCCGGCCGCTCAAGCGGACGGCACCGCTTTGCGTCAGACAACTGTCAGATTTTTCGACAAGGGCGGCCGAACCGGGCAGGTCGGTGCCGGCCTGCGGCCCGAGAAGCAGGCTCAGCCCAACAGCACATTGACAATCGCATTGCCAATCCCCATCAGCGCCGCGCCCGAGATCAGGCCGGCGCAGATCGGCTCGCATCCTTCTACCCAGAAACGGTGGCCCGCGCTGCCAGCGGTTTTGTGACGCAGGCCCATGATCCAGAAGACCAAGGCGCCGGCAAACATCGCAAAGCTTGCCTCCGGCGGCAGCACCACGCCCAGCCCCACCGACACCGCCGACAGCGGGAATCTGCCCTTGGTCGCCAGCTTGGCGCCCTCGATCAGCACCGCCGCCACGGCCGCAAAGGCCATCGCGATCAGGGCCGATGTCGGCAGGCCCTGCAGGCCCCTGGCGATGATCTCGGCCACGCCCTTCCATTGCAGCGCGGCCGGCATCGCAAACTGCTCGCTCAACAGCGTGGTGGTGGACCGCAGCCCATTCGCGTCGGCCGGCAGAAACAGCAGGAAGTACAGCGGCACGCAGGCCATCACCCCGGCAAACAGGCCGATCACATGGCCCACGGCCTGGTGGCGCGGTTTGCCGCCCAACATGTAACCGGGCTTGATGTCGCTCAGCAGGTTGGCGGCGTTGGACGCGATCTCGGCCGTCATGCCGGCCGGCAGCAGGTTGCTGGCCGGGTTGGTCCGGTCGATCGCGCCCATGGTGAACTGGGTGATCTTGGACAGTGACCCGGTCGGCGTCCAGGAGGTGAGCGCCATCGAGTTGGTGCAGATCACCGTCAGCACAAAGATCAGCGGCAGCGAGACCAGCGCCAGGAACATCGGCACGCCAAAAAAAGCGTGCGTCACCCAGGCCCCCAGCACGCTGAACACCGGCACGCCGACATACGAGATCCACAGCGGCAGCTCGATGTCCTTGAGCAGATCGGGCCCGGGCGCGGCTGCCCCCTTGGCGCGTCCGCGCACCGATTTGAAGGCGGCTGTGAACAGCTCGGGCTTGGCCGCCAGGCTGACCAGCGAGCCCACCACCATCATCGTCACGCCCCACCACATCGACCATTGGTTGACGATCTCGGCGCGCGAGATCGGCACCGTGCTGCCGTTGGG
>JANLZT010000740.1:0-4568 GCA_031366465.1 Betaproteobacteria bacterium
CGGCACGGGCGGCGGCGGCGGCATCGTCAATGCGCAAAGTGCCATCGACGACGGAGTATTCGGTGTGGGTGCGCAGGTGGACAAAGGGCATGCACGGCATTGTAGGGAGGCGGTCTTTTTACAATCGCCGCCGTGAACCCCGCCCCGACCCCGCCCATCCTCAACATCGCCGCCTACCGCTTCGTGCCGCTGGACGATCTGCCCGCCCTGCGCCAGCGCCTGTGGCAGGCGGCCCAGGATCGAGGGCTGAAGGGCACGCTGCTGCTGGCCGAGGAAGGCATCAACCTGTGCCTGGCCGGGCCCGAGGCCGGCGTGAACGCCTGGCTGGCGGGGCTGCGCAGCGATGCCCGCTTTGCCGGCCTGGCGGTCAAGGCAAGTTGGAGCGCCCACCAGCCCTTCCAGCGCCTGAAGGTCAAGGTCAAGGCCGAGATCATCCGCATGAACCAGCCTGGGGTGGTGCATGAGGCGCGGCCAGCGGCCGGCCGTGCACCGGCCGTTACGGCCCACACGCTGGCGCGCTGGATCGACCAAGGCCACGACGACACCGGCCGGCCGATCAAGCTGCTGGACACCCGCAACGGCTTCGAGGTGGACGCCGGGGCCTTCGAGGGCGCGGTCGACTGGCGCTTGCAGAGGTTCAGTGATTTTCCGGTGGCACTCGCCACCCACAGCGCCGAACTCGCTGGCCACACCGTCGTCAGCTACTGCACCGGCGGCATCCGCTGCGAGAAGGCCGCGCTGCTGATGCAGGGCCTGGGGCTGAGTCACAGCTACCAACTGGAAGGCGGCATCCTGAAATACTTCGAGGACACCCAGGGCCGGGCCCCGGGCTGGCGCGGCGAATGCTTCGTCTTTGATGAGCGCGCCGGGCTGGACACTGCCTTGCTCCCGCCCCCTCTGAGGGGAAGTCCATGCTGATCCGCATCTTTGGCGTGCTGCTGCTGCTCAGCGCGCTGGCGATTCCGCTGCTGCGCGCGCCCGACCGGCCGGTGGAGACTCTGGTGGCGCGCTGGGCGCCGCCGCCGTCCGAGTTTCTGGATCTGCAGGGCCAACTGGTGCACTACCGCGACGAGGGGCCCCGGGCCGACCCGGCGCCCATCGTGCTGTTGCACGGCACCTCCGCCAGCCTGCACACCTGGGAGGGCTGGGCCCAGGCCCTGCGCGGCCAGCGCCGGGTGATCAGCCTGGATCTGCCGGCCTTCGGCCTGACCGGGCCGTTTGCCGGCCCTTACCTTGGCCAGGCCTATACCGGCGAGCACTACGCCCGCTTTGTGCTGGACCTGCTGGACAAGCTGGCGGTGCCGCGCTTTGTGGTGGCGGGCAACTCCCTGGGCGGTGAGGTGGCCTGGCGCATCGCCGCAGCCGTGCCGCAGCGGGTGGCCGCGCTGGTGCTGGTGGATGCCGGTGGTTATCCGATCGAGGGCGGCAGCATCCCGCTGGGCTGGCAGATCGCCCGGCTGCCGGTGCTGGGCCATGTGCTCGAGCATCTGCTGCCGCGGCCCTTCATCGTGCAGGGCCTGGCTGCGGTGGTGGCCGACCCCCGGCGCATCACCGAGGCCCAGGTGGACCGCTACTACGAGCTGACGCTGCGCGCCGGCAACCGCGCCGCGCTGGTGCAGCGGGCGCAGACCTGGTCGCGCAGCGAGGGCGTGGCCAAGGTCAGCGGCGTGAGCGCCCCCACGCTGGTGCTGTGGGGCGGGCAAGACCGGGTGATCCCGCCGGCACTGGCCCAGCGCTTCATCGCCGACATCCCGGGCGCCCAGTTGCAGGTCTTTGATGACCTGGCCCATGTGCCGCAAGAAGAAGACCCGGCCCGCACGGTGGCGGTGGTCAAGGTGTTCTTGGACGGTTTGGCGCGGCCTTGACAGGCGGCCGGCAGGCCTGGGCCGGCGTCAGGGCCCATCCAGCCCGCTGCGCAGCGCCACCAGCACCTCGGAGTGGAACTCACGCCGGTACAGCACCCAGATCACCAGCAGCGTGCCGGCGATGAAGGCCCAGGCCGAGAAGAACCAGCAGATCGCCGCAAAGGCCAGGTAGTAGGCGCGCAGGCCGTCGTTGAAGGTCTCGGCGGCCAGGCCCATCACCCGGCCGGCGCGGTCGGCAAAGGCCTGGCGCTGGGCATCGTCGGTGAACAGCTTGGCCTCGGGCGCCGCGCCCACCATGATCACGCCAAAGCTGTATTGCCGCAGGCTCCAAGTGAAGCGGAAAAAGGCGTGCACAAAGATCGCCGCCAGCAGCGCCAGCTTCAGGTCAAACACCAGCACCGAGGTGCGGGCTGCGAACGGGATCTCCTGCACCAGTCCACTGGCCTTGTCGGTGGCGCCCAGCGCGGCCAGCAGGCCGCCGATGATCAGGATGCTGGTGGACGCAAAAAACGAGGGGCTGGCGGCCAGGCTCTGGGCCACGGCCGAATCAACGATGCGGTTCTCGCGGTAGGTGGCCTGCAACATCCAGCGCCGCCGCCACTGGTTGGTGGTGGCCAGGATCGCCGGGCGCACCGCCGCCAGGCGCTTGGAGAACGTGGCATAGCCCACCCAGGCGGCGAAAAAGAACAGCAGCGCCAGCCAATCGATGAGCGGCAGCAGGGCCAACGGCCGGATCAGGAGGTCCATGCGCCGCACTGTAGCGGCGCCCCGAGCAGGCCAGCGGCGCCCGAGGCCAGCCGCGTTTGCGTCAATCCGCCAAATCAAACACCAGCACCTCGGCGCCTTGGCCCTGAGACAGCGTTAGTTCAGTCTCGCCCACCAAGCCCAGCGCATCGCCAGCCTGCAGGCGCTGGCCATTGACCTGCAAGCTGCCGCGCGCCAAGTGCACCCAGGTGCGACGGGCCGCAGCCAGCGGCAAGGTGACGGACTCATCGCCGTCAAACAGCCCGGCATGGATGCGGGCATCGGCATGCAAGGTGACCGCGCCAGCCTGGCCATCGGGCGCGGCCACCAGGCGCAGCCGGCCGCGCTTGTCCGCCTCGCTGAAAGCCTTTTGCTCATAGCCGGGCGCCAGGTTGACTTGGGACGGCAGCAGCCAAATTTGCAGGAAATGTGTGGTCGCGTCCTTGGCGTGGTTGAACTCGCTGTGGCGCACGCCGCTGCCGGCGGTCATGCGCTGCACCTCGCCGGGCAGGATGGCCTGCACCGTGCCGATGCTGTCCTGGTGGGCCAGCGCGCCTTCGAGCACATAGCTGATGATCTCCATGTCGCGGTGGCCATGGGTGCCAAAACCGGTGCCCGGGGCGATGCGGTCCTCGTTGATCACCCGCAGGTTGCCAAAGCCCATCTGCGCCGAGTCCTGGTAATCGGCGAACGAGAAAGTGTGGAAGCTCTTGAGCCAGCCATGGTCGGCAAAACCTCGGTCGGCGCTGCGGCGCAGGGTGATCATCTGGGGTCTCCGTTGTTGGCCTGGATGCTCGCATGCCGGCCCTGGCGCGGGCCCTGGCCGCGCTTGACGCGAGCGTTCAAATAAGATGAAAGCCAGCCCCGCCCCTACCGCTCAGACATGACCGCCCCCCGCCGCAATGCCCTGACCCCCGACGCGCTGCAGATGATGGACACCATCGCCCGCACTGGCAGCTTTGCGGCCGCCGCGCGCGAACTGGGCCGGGTGCCGTCGGCCCTGACCTACAGCGTGCGCCAGTTGGAAGACGCGCTCGACGTGCTGCTGTTCGACCGCAGCTCGCGCCAGGCCCGGCTGACCGCGGCCGGTGAGGAGCTGCTGGACGAGGGCCGGCGCCTGCTGGCCGAGATGGATGCGGTGGCCAACCGGGTGCGGCGGGTGGCCACCGGCTGGGAGAGCGCGCTCACGGTGGCGGCCGACGGCGTGATCTCGCGACTGACACTGTTCGAGCTGGTCGAAGGCTTCTATGCCCAGCCGGGTGCCGGCGGCAACAGCCCGGGCACCCGGCTGCGGCTGCGCAGCGAGATCATGGCCGGGCTGTGGGAGGCCCTGGTCACCGGCCAGGCCGACCTGGCCATCGGCGTGTTGATGAACTCGCCCGCGCAGGCCGGCATCGAGTTGCGCCTGCTCGGCGAGGTCGATTTTGTGTTCGCGGTGGCGCCCCACCACCCGCTGGCCGCCGCCACCGAGCCGCTCAGCGACGCCCAGGTGATGGCGCACCGGGCGGTGGCGGTGGCCGACTCGGCGCAGCGCCTGTCGCCCGTCACCGTCAACCTGCTGCCCGGGCAGGATGTGCTGACGGTGTCGACCATGCCCGCCAAGATCGAGGCCCTGCTGCGCTGCCTGGGTGGCGGCTTTGTGCCCGAGCCGCAGGTGCGCGAACACCTGCGCGCCGGCCGGCTGGTGGCCAAGGCGGTGCAGCGCCAGCGCCTGCCGGCGCAGTTCGGCTATGCCTGGCGGACAGCGGCCACGCCGCAGCCGCGCCGGGCGCCGCAAGGCCTGGCGCTGCAGTGGTGGCTGGCCCAGCTGGACAGCCCCACCACCCGCCGCGCCTTGCTGGAGCGCCACCTGGGCCTGACCGTGCCGCTGGAATGAGGTGGCCCGCAGTGGCCGTCGTCGCAGCCGTGGCCGACGGCGACAGCGGCCCACCCTGCAGCTCATCCAGCCACCCACCCAGC
>JANLZT010000765.1:0-3363 GCA_031366465.1 Betaproteobacteria bacterium
TCCTGCAGCCAGCCCTTCTTGCCCCAGATCGGCGTCTCGTACATGCCGATGGTCATGATGTCGAACTGGCCGCCCTTGGTGGCGATGTCGGTGGTCACGCGCTGGCGCAGCGTGCCTTCTTCCAGCGTCACCCATTTGACCGAGATGCCGGGGTTGGCGGTCTCGAAGTGCTTGGTGAGCTTCTGCATCTCGATCATGTGGCCGTTGTTGACGGTGGCGATGACCAGTTCGGTGGCGGCCGATGCCGGGCCGGCGATCAGGCCGGTGGCCAGGGCGGCGGCCAGGGCCAGGCTTGTCTTGAGTGTTTTCATGGAGGGTCTCCTCGCGGGGTTCAGCGGTGGGCGGTGGTGCGATGCCGCGGGGCACCGACGGGCTGGATTCTGGGCGCGCGGCCGTGCGGGCTTTGATACCCAGGCGGCCAGTCTTGATACTTAATTTCGCAGGCGCATCGGTGTTTTCATCAGGCTGGTGGGATGGGGTATCAGCCCAAGCCCCAGGTTCAGCGGCCGGGCGGGGCGGCCGGGGGCTCGGCGCCGGCTTCGGTGCTGGCTGCGGTGGGGTCAACTGGGTCAACGGGCTCAGCCGGGTCAGCCGGATCAACCGGGTCAACGACGGCGGGGGGAACGCCAGGAGCGGCGGGTGCGTCAGGCACTACCGGCTCAACCGGCGCTTCAGGCGCAGCCGGCGTAACCGGCGTGTCCGGCACATCCGGCGGACTCTTGGGCTTGTCGTCCTGCCCGGTGCGCAGCGCGGCCAGCGCATTGGTCATGTTCTGGGCCCAGCCGTCTTGCTCGTCGGCCAGCACTTTCTCGGTGGTGGTGACCAGCTTGTCGACGTTGTCGGGCTGGGCCTGCTCGTCGGGCAGCAAGGCTGTCCACCAGCCCAGCAGGTTGTTCAAATCGGCGGCGGTCTGGTTGTAGCTGGTCAGGGTGGTCTCAAACTGCTTGTAGCCGATGTAGGCCAGCGCCGCGCTGGCCAGCGCACTGGTCAGCGCCACCCAGTTGACCCAGTCGCCGCCCAGCGCGGCCAGCAGCGTGCCCAGCGCGCCGACCACGATGGCCACCATCTGCCAGCCGCTGGCCTGGCGCTCCAGCCGGGTGGTCTGGTTGCCGTAGTAGGCCAACTGGTCAGCGAGGCGCAGCCGCACATAGCGGTCAGGGCCCAGCAGGCTGATGCCGTCATCGCCCTTGGCCACCGCATTGGCCGGCGGGATGTCGCCCACATACAGCGGGTTGGCCATCGAATTGACCTCGGTGCGGGCCAGCCGGCGGGTGATGTCTTCCATCGATTGCTGCAGGCGCTTGTCGGCCACGCCGTCGGCCAGGGCCTGGCTGGGCCGCACCCGGTAGCGGTAGATCTCGCGCTTGAGCGCCTCGGCCGCCGCGCGCAACAGCACCCAGCGCTTGGCCGGCGAGAAACGGTTGCCGACCGCGATCAGCGCCGACACGCAGATCGGCGCCACGATCAGCGCGTAGTGCAGGCTGTCGACCGTCCAGCCCCAGCCATTGGCCTTGCCCAGGGAGTGCGCCACCGACATCGCCACCACCACCAGGCCCAGCACCAGCACCCAGCCCTGCACCTTGCCAAAATCCTTCTGCTGCTGCATGGCGGCGCGGTCGAGTGCGCCAAAGGTCTGCCAGGCCAGGCGCAACACGCTGGCGCCGCCGCATTCGCGCTGCAGCGCGGCTGCCAGCGCCGCCACCGCGCCAGCGGCCTTGTCGCCCAGGGTGATGCAGCCCAGGTGGCCGTCGGCCAGGATGTCGGTGACGTGTGGGTCGCCGTTGTCGGCCTCGCCGGCCTTGAACTGGCGGGCCAGCGCGTCGGCCATACCGCCACTGCCTTCGACCAGCAACACCGGCCAGTGGCGGCTGACTGCCTGCCGCACCTCGGCCAAACTGCCGGCGCCGCCGCCGATCACCAACAGCAGCGGGCGCAGTGCGGTGGGCGCTTTGTCGGCTGTGCCCGCCGTGCCTGCCCCGCCCCCTGCCGGCCGGGCATCGGCCAAGGCCTGCACCAGATCGACCTTGGCGCGCAGCTCATCACCCCAGGCAGCGCCGGGCGTGGCCAGCAGCTGGCTCAGGCCGGGCACGGGTGATTCACCACTGCCGCCGCCATCGGCCGCTGCGCCTGGCAGGGCCAGCAGGGCGGCCGGCGCCACGCCCAACAGCGCCACCGCGCCGTCACTGTCGGCCACCGCGCGGCCCAGCAGGTCGGGCAGGCCGCTGCCGCAGGCGCGCACCACGCACAGCGCCCGGGCAGTGCCGCCGCGCTGGGCCGCCACGTCGCGCAGGGTGCGCAGCAGGCCGCGCGACAGCAACTGGGCCAGGCGCGGGCGCAGGGCCTCGTCCACCGGGTCATCGCCGCCCGCCAGCACCACCAGCGCGCCCAAGGGGCCTAGCTGGCCCAGGGCCAGCGCGTTGGCCCAGTCGGCCGGTTTGTCAGCGTTGCTGGCCTGCACCAGCCGCAAGGGCCTGCCGTCGGGCAGGGTGAGGGTGCTGGCGTCGGGCATGGGGCGTCTCCAGGGGGGGCGGTTGGGCGGCGAAGGTGACCGGGCGGATGCTGCGGCAGGCGGGTGGATTTGGCGAGCCCTAGGCTGGGGACGCGGTCTTGCGCGGGTGGGCTCGCCAGGTCACCGGCGCGGCGCCCACTGGGGCCAGGTCAAGCCACTGGCGCCTCGGGGTACAAGCCACGCACCCGCCCATGCAGCCGCGCCAGGCCCAGCAGCGCGTCGATAATCGGCGTGGCCAGGCCCAGGCGCTGCGCCATCTCGCGCACCACCGTCACCAGCGCGTCCAGCTCAATCGCGCGGCCGGCCTCCACGTCCTGCAGCATCGAGGTCTTGAAGGCGCCCAGCTTGCGGGTGATCTGGTGGCGGTCTTCGGGGCTTTGCTCGATGGCGCAGCCGATGCGCGCGCCCACCGCCGCCGCCTCGGCCATGGCCGCGCTGCAGAAGGCGCGGGTCAGCGGGTCGTCGAGCACCTTGTCCACCGTGGCGCCGGTGATCGCGGTGATGGGGTTCATCGTCATATTGCCCCACAGCTTGTACCAAATGTCCCTGCGCACATCGGTGGATGCGGTGGCTTCGAAACCGGCCGCCTGCAACAGCGCGGCCAGGGCCTGCACCCGCTCGCTCACGCCACCGGCCGGCTCGCCAAGGATCAGGCCCTGGCCCATCTTGTGCTCGACCAGGCCGGGCGCTGACGTGTAGGTGCTGGCATGCACCACGCAGCCGATCACTTGCGCCTGCGGGATGGCGGCGGCAATCGCGCCGCCGGGGTCGATGCTGTGCAGCGGTGAGTCGCCAAGCGCCGGGGCGCCGGCCGCAAACCACCAGGGCACGCCGTTCATCGCCGGCAGCACCAG
>JANLZT010000671.1:0-4297 GCA_031366465.1 Betaproteobacteria bacterium
GGCCTGCGTCGGCGCGCTGGCAGGGGTCCAGGCGCGCAACAGCGTGCCATTGGGCGCGATCAACTGCGCTGTCCAGCCTGCCGGCCAGGCCGCATTGGCGGCCAGCGTCAGGTGGTCACCGGCCCGGGCGTCGAGCGTCCAAAGCGCCAGCTCAGCCCCGGGCGAGGCGTCAGCCGTGATCGTGCGTGCCACCGTAGCCTGGCGATCCAGGCGCTGGGCGACGGGTGTGCGGCTGGCGCGGAACTGCGCGGCAGCCGCCAAGCCATCGGCATTCGCGCTCACCCGCAGCGCGTAGCGGCCGGGCTGCAGCAGCACCGACAAGTTGCCGTTGGCGGCATTGCCCAGGCCCTCGCGGCCCGCCAGCAGCGTGCCGTCCGGCGCGACGATCTGGAAGCTGACCAAAGGGCTGGGCGCGTTCATCCCTTGCAGCTCTACCCAGCCGGCCTCGGCCAGCGTGAAGCCGTAGGTCACCTGGTCCTGGCGCGTGGCCAGCGGCACCGACACAGGGGTGTCCCACGCCAGCTCGCTGCTGGCCAGCATCGGCTGGCGCAGGCTGGCCTCGAAATGCACCGGCGCCGTGGCGGTGTTGACAGGCTTGGCCAGCAGGTAGGCCACGCCGTTGGCCGGGGCGGTGAAGGCTGCCGACAAATCCTGCGTCCACGCCGTGTCATTCAGGGGCCGCCCCGCAGCATCGATCAGCGCGTAGCGGAAAGCGTCTGGATCGCCGACCGGGGCGGTGAAGTCGAGGTTGTAGGCCGCGCCGGGCGTGACGTCGAAGCGGTAGAGGCTCAGGCCGCGCCCGGCGGGCAGGTCGCCGCGCAGCGTGCTGGCCGCGCCGAGATCAATGGACCGCGACAGGTCCAACAAGCCAAAGGCATAGCTGGGCGTGGCCGTGCCCGCCGCGCTGACCGTGAGGGTGTAGGGGCCCGCCACCAGATGCCGGGTGTTGATGCTGGTGGCGTTGTCGAGGTTCAAGCTCAAGGCATTGCCCAGCGGCCCGTCCAAGGACAGCGTGACGTTGCCGCCCTGCGGGTCGAGCAATACCGTGGTCGCATCGGTCAGCGTGAACCGGTATTGCTGGCGCATGCCCGGCGCGGCCAGGCTGGCGCTGACGCGGCTGCCCAGGCTGATGGGGGACAGCGTGTCGGCGACCACCGACACCTTGACGGTGACCGTGCGGGCAGCGGTGGAGGCGTAGTGGCCCCAGGTGTTGAGCACGTAGATGCCGTCCAGCGGCAGGGTCACGCGCCGGGCGCTGTCGTCTTGTCGGTACTGGCTGCCCGACGCGATCACCGCGCCGCTGGGGCCCAGCAGCGACCAGTTCTGGGCATAGGCGTTGTCGGTGCTGCGCAGATCCAGCAGCACGGCCTGGCCGGCCGTGCCCGCCAACTGCCAGGCAGCACCCTGGCGGCTCTGGGCCACCGTCTGTGTCGAGGGCTGTGCGGCGGGCTGACCGAGCGACAGCGCCGGCAAGGCCGCGACCGGCATGGCCAGCAGGTGGAAGCTGCCCGGTGCCGTGCGGTTGGGCGTCAGGCGCAGCTCGTAGCTGCCGGCCGGCAGGGCCTGCACGCCGCTGCGGCCTTCGCTGTCCAGGCTTTGCGAAAACACGCTGCCGGGCAGATCGGTGCGAACCAGGGTGGCCCGGTAGTCACCGCCGGTGAGGTTGAGCCACAGGCGGCTGGCGTCGGCCAGCGTGAAGCGGTAGACCGCCTGGTCCGCCGGGGTCGCCAGGCTGGCATCCACCGCCAGGCCCATGGGCAGCGGCTGGCTGCTGCGGGTGGCCGCGCTCAGCAGCAAGCCTGCGCTGCCGCTCAAGCTGCTGCCGCTTCTGGCGTTTCTGCCGGCCAGCTGGATGGTGTAGCGCCCCGCGCTGGTGGCGGCGACGGCAAAACCCTGGGCATTGCCCCAGAAACCGCCCGACATCTGGCCACGCGCCAGCTCGGCCCCGCGCGGGTCGATCACCCGGTAGTCGATACCGTCGTAGTAGCCCAGCGCCGGGCTGGCGGCGATCCAGCGCGACTCACCCGCCGCCAGGCTGAACTGGAGTTCGCGGTCGGGCGCACCGGCGGTCCAGGCCACCGTGGCGGTGCTGCCCACCGCCCAGGCCTGCGCTGCGGGCTGGATGAAACGTGCATTGAACGCAAAGGCGGACGGCGTGGCCGGCGTGAAAAAACCCGCGTAGCGCGCGCTCAGCACATAGCTGCCGGGGCTGAGGGCCCAGACCGCGTCGTTGTTGCTGTCGCCGTTGTTGAGTGCGGTCAACAACTGGCCCGCGCTGTCGTAGACCTCGTAGAGGTTGGGCGTGCCGCCGTTGGCCGTCTCCCGCAGCGCCAGTTCCACACCGCTGTCCACATGGAAGGCGTAGTCGAAACGCTGCCGGCCGGTGACAAACCGGCCCTGGGTCAGGCCCTCGGCCAGCGCGGGGTGGCGCGGTGTCTCGAACAGCGTGAAGCGCAGCGCGCTGCCGCCCAGGCTGGTGCCGGTGTTGCGCACTACCGCCAGCAGGTAGTGGCCGTCACGCGGCACCGTGAAAGCCCCGGCATTGGCCAGTGCGGGGTCGCCCTGGGCGACCACCCGCCCGGCCGCGTCATAGAGCCGGAACAGATTGCCAACCCCGGCGCCACTGCCGGGGCGCAGCCACAGGTCGGTGTCGGCCCGCAGGCTCAGGTCAAACAGCTCAAAGGCGTCATCGGCCGCCAGGTCAGCCGCGACCGCCGTGTTCACCGCCACCGGTCGGGCGCTGCCCAGGGTGCGCAGCGTGAAGCGCGCATCGTGCTGCAAGGCGTCCAGGGCCAGCAGGTAATGGCCGGCGGGCAGCCATTGCGTCGGCAAGGTCCAACGGCCGCCACGGGACAACGCGCTGGTGAGGCTGCCGCTGGCCTCCAGCCCACGCGGGCCACGCAGATGCCAGGCCTGGTCGGCGTCGCCCTGCCATTCCAGGGCCAGCAGGCCATCGGCCGCAAGCTCAAATTCGAAGCGCGGGGTGTTGCCGCTGGCGTCGCCGCTGGCGATCACGGCGACCAAAGTGTCCAGGGCAATGGGGGTGCCGCCATCGGCGGCCAGGTTGGCCGGGGTTCGGGTCAGGGTCAGCGAGGGCGCGGCGGAAATCAACTGGCGCCGCGTCAGCCGCAGCCACACATCACCGCTGGCATCGCCCTGGTGGAACTGCGCCAGCCCGCCCTGGCCGCGCCACAAGGGCTGGCCATAGGCATCGAAGGCCGCCAGCTCGAACTCGCCCTCCACCAAACCTGCCAGTTGAAACTGATCCTGGCGCGCCGCCGCGGTGTGCCAGAGCGCGCATTGCCCAACTGTCAAGTCTGCCAAGTCTGCCAAGTCGGCCAGGGACACTGCCACCCCCGACGTGAGCAGCCCGGCCAGCGCCGCCGGGGTGGCCGTCAGCGTGAAGGGCTGGGCCGTCTGGCGCAGCCGCAACTGGTAGCTGCCTGCCGACAGGTAGAGGGCCGACGCGCCAGCACCCCGGGTCTCGGAAAACGACTGCCAATCGGCCACCGTGCCCAGCGGCCCGACCAGTTGCCACTGGCCGTTGTCGGCCCCTTGCGGCGCCACAAACCACAGCCCAGACGAGGCCACTGTGACCTCGACCGTGCGCACCTGGTGGGCGCTCAGCGCGTCACCGGCTATCACTGTCGCGGCACCTGCCGACCAGGTGGACGCGCTGGGCGCGAGGTCGGTCCAGCGCTCCACCTCGAAGGCGCTGGCGGCCGTAGTGGCCAGATCGCGGTAGGTCCACAGGTAGTAGCTGCCGGCCTTGGGCAGGGCGGCGGTGATGGCTGGGTCGCCCGCCAGCCCGCCGCCGGCCAGCGTGTTGCCCAGCGCATCGGTGACGCGCCAGGCCGTGCCTGACGGGGCCGTGCCGGCGTCGCGCGACAAGGTGAGCGACATCGAGCCCGTGCTTCCACGGATGCCGCTGCCCGACGTCCTGGGGTCGTAGCTGTAGTTGGGGTAACCGCTGAAGCCCAGGTAGTAGGTGCCCGAGCTTGGCACCGTCCAGGTCAGCGGGCTGTCGTTGGCATTGGCCACGTTGCGACCGCTGGCATCGAACACCCGCAAGAAGCCGTCGAGGCTGCCGTCGGGTGTGGTGCAGCGCAGCACCTCCCCGGCTTGCAGCTCTGTGCGAAACATATCGACATCGCGGTCACCATAGGCACCGTCACCGATGGTGATCGGCAGCGTGACCGACCCGCCCCGCGGCAGCACAAGCCGCACCGCCTGGGCCAAGGTCTCGGCCACGTCGGCAGCGCTGGCCAGCGCCGCCGCCTCGGCCGCACCGACCCGG
>JANLZT010000798.1:0-4444 GCA_031366465.1 Betaproteobacteria bacterium
CTGGGTCTGCGGCTGCGTCCGTCTCCCCCAGGCTTGATGGGGCAGTGCCCGGCTTGGCGGCACCGACAGTCAGCGCCCGCCGCCTGGCCGTTGAGGCCCAACTGCTGGCGATCAATGCGGCGGTGGCGGCCGCCCGCAGCGGCCATCCAGCCGACCAAGCGGGCCAGACCGCCCCATCCGACAGCGACGAGGGCCTGCGCCACCTGGCCCAAAGGGTGGACGATGCCACCCAGGCGCTGCGCCAACTGCTGGCCGCCGAGCCGGCCGGTTGACGCCACAGCCGGCCACACCGTCAAGGCGCGGCGCCGGGCTCTTGCAGGTAGATCTCGATGCGGCGGTTCAGCGCCCGGCCATAGTCCTTGTCGTTGGGCGCCACCGGCTCGCGCGAGCCCAGGCCTTCGGCCTGCAGGCGGGCCGGCGCCACGCCCTTGCTCTCCAGGTGGCGGCGCACGCTGTTGGCGCGTGCCAGCGACAGCACGTCATTGGCCGCCGCCGGGCCCTGACTGTCGGTGTGGCCGACCACCCGCACCTTCATCGCCACCACCGCTGGCGTCAGCAGGCTGGCGGCCACCTTGTCCAGCACGGTCCGGCCCTCGGCGCGGATCTCTGCACGGTCCGAGCCGAACGAGAAGTCGCTCGGCACATTGATCTGCAACTGCCCGTCGGGCATCAGCAGCACCGACGCGCCGGCACTCTCCAGCGCGTCGGCCAGCGCCGTGCGCTTGGCCTGCATCGCCGGGTGGGCAGCGCTGGCGGCGGGGGCGCTGTCCGCGCCACCCGGCTTGAGGCCGGCACAGCCGACGCACAGCAGCAAGGCGGCCAGCAAGCTGGTGCCGGCGCCTGCGCGGGCCACCGTTCGCCGGCCTTGCGGCGCCAGGCCAGTGGGTGAGAGGGTCGATTGCAGGCGCTTCATGGGCAGGGTCCCGGGTTGTCTGGGTCGATCATCGCTCAAGCCACGCTGCAGCGGCACAGGCCTGGGCGCCGGCACAGACACAGACACAGACACAGACACAGACACAGCATCGGGCATTGAATCGGCGCCAGCGCGGGCGCGGACCGTCTTGGGCTTGATCAAGGTCATGCGATGGTAAAAACCAGGGTTTACACCAGCCATGTGCGCCTGGCCCGCCGGTTGCAATCGCCCAGCGCAGCCGGGCGCGCTGCCGTCGCTTGAACCCTTTGGAGACCTGTTGATGATTCGACGTGATTTCACCGCCATCGCGATGGCCGCTTGCAGCTTGTTCGCCGCCTTGGGCGCAGCCCCCGCCGCCTGGGCCCAGAAGGGGGCGGATATCAAGATCGCGCTGATCGCCAGCAAGAGCGGCCCGCTGGAGGCCTATGCCAAGCAGACCCTCATCGGCTTCAACATGGGCCTGGACTACGCCACCCAGGGCAGTTTTGCCGTCAACGGCCGCAAGCTGGTGGTGATCGAGAAAGACGACCAGGGCAAGCCCGACGTGGGCAAGAGCGCGCTGGCTGCGGCCTATGCCGACGACAAGGTCGACATCGCGGTAGGCCCGACCGCCAGCCCGGTGGCGCTGGCGATGCTGCCGGTGGCCGAGGAGTACAAGAAAATCCTGCTGGTGGAGCCGGCGGTGGCCGATTCGATCACCGGCGACAAGTGGAACAAATACATCTTCCGCACCGGCCGCAACAGCAGCCAGGATGCGATCGCCAATGCGGTGGCGCTGGACAAGACCGGCACCACGCTGGTCACACTCGCCCAGGACAACGCCTTTGGCAAGGACTGCTTCAAGGCCTTCAAGGAGGCGCTGAAAAAAGCCAAGCTGGCGCATGAGGAATACCTGCCCGCGGCCACCAGCGATTTCACCGCCGCCGCCCAGCGCATCATCGACAAACTCAAAGACCAGCCCGGCCGCAAGATCGTCTGGATCATCTGGGCCGGTGGCAACCCCTTCAAGATCGCCGATCTCGACTTCAAGCGCCACAACATCGAGATCGCCACCGGCGGCAACATCCTGCCGGCGATGGCGGCCTACAAGCAGTTTCCGGGCATGGAGGGCGGCCTGTACTACTACTTCGGCATCCCCAAGAACCCGGTCAATGAGTGGCTGGTGGCCAACCACTACACCCGGTACAAGGCCCCGCCTGACTTCTTCACGGCTGGCGGCATGAGCGCGGCGATTGCGGTGGTCGAGGCGCTGAAAAAAACCGCCGGCAACACCGACACCGCCAAGCTCATCAGCGCGATGGAGGGCATGAGCTTCCAGACGCCCAAGGGCAAGATGACCTTCCGCAAAGAGGACCACCAGGCGCTGCAGGACATGTACCACTTCAAGATCAAGGTCGATCCGGCCTTTGCCTGGGGCGTGCCCGAGCTGGTGCGGGAGATCAAGGCGGAGGAGATGCAGATCCCGATCCGCAACCAGCGCTGAGCGCAGCGCGTGCTGGAGACCCGGGGTCTGAGCAAGCGCTTTGGTGGCCATGTGGCGGTGGACAGCGTGTCCTGCGCCTTTGCGCCGGGCACGCTGACGGCCATCGTCGGCCCCAATGGCGCGGGCAAGACCACCTACTTCAACCTGATCTCGGGCCAGTTGGCGGCCAGCGCCGGCCAGGTGCTGCTGGACGGTGAGGACATCAGCACGCTGGCCGCACCGCTGCGCACCCGGCGTGGCCTGGGCCGGGCCTTCCAGCTGACCCAGCTATTTGCCAACTTGACGGTGCACGAGAACGTGCGGCTGGCGATCCAGGCGCGTGAGGCCGGGCGCGGGCAAGGGGGTGGCTGGGGCGGGGTGGACTTGCTGCGCGTCTGGCTGGACCGCAAGGCCTGGCTGGACGAGGCGCAAGCCATCCTGGCCCAGGTGCGGTTGGCCGAGAAGGCGCAAGCCGCCGCCAGCAGCCTGCCGCACGGTGACCAGCGCAAGCTGGAGGTGGCGCTGCTGATCGCGCTCGACCCCAAGGTCTTCATGTTCGACGAGCCCACCGCCGGCATGGGCGTGGACGAGGTGCCGGTGGTGCTGGATTTGATCCGCGCGCTCAAGGCCCGCCAGGACTGCACCATCCTGCTGGTGGAGCACAAGATGGACGTGGTGCGTGAGCTGGCCGACCGCATCATCGTGCTGCACAACGGCCAGTTGGTGGCTGATGGCGAGCCGGCGGCGGTGATTGCCTCACCCATCGTCCAGCAAGCCTATCTCGGCTTGCCAGCCGAGACAGGCCCGGAGGCCTGCACTGACAGCACCCCTCCCCGGCCCTTCCCCGCCGCGCGGGGAGGGCTCCCAGCATGACCAACCCATTGCTCGAACTCAGCGGCGTGCACACCCACATCGCGGCCTACCACATCCTGCACGGCGTTGATTTCCAGGTGGCCGAGGGCCAGGTGACGATGCTGCTGGGCCGCAACGGTGCGGGCAAGACCACCACGCTGCGCACCATCATGGGCCTGTGGCGGGCCAGCCAGGGCGATGTGCGCTTCCGGGGCCAGTCGATCAGGGCCCTGGCCACGCCCGACATCGCCGCGCTGGGCATTGCCTATGTGCCCGAGAGCATGGGCATCTTCAGTGACCTGACAGTGCAAGAAAACATGCTGCTGGCCGCCCGCAGCGCCCGCCACGCCGCTGAGCTGGACCGCCAGCGCCTGGCCTGGATCTTTGGTTTGTTCCCGGCGCTGCAGAAGTTCTGGCTTTACCCCGCCGGCAAGTTGAGCGGCGGCCAGAAGCAGATGCTGGCGGTGGCCCGCGCCATCATCGAGCCACGCGCACTGGTCCTGATCGACGAGCCCAGCAAGGGCCTGGCGCCGTCCATCATCCAGAACCTGATCGAGGCCTTTCGTGAACTCAAACGCCAGCGCACCACCGTGTTGATGGTGGAGCAGAACTTCATGATGGCCAGCGCGCTGGGCGACCAGGTGGCGGTGATGGACGACGGCCGGGTGGTGCACCGCGGCGCGATGGCCGAGTTGGCGGGGGACGAGGCGCTGCAGCAGCGCTTGCTGGGCTTGTCGCTGGGGGCGCATTCATGAGCATCGCCACACCGACCCTGGCCGCACCCGCAGGGCCGGCCGCCATCCCGAGAGCCCGGTTCGACTGGCGGCCCTTGGCTCTGCTGCTGGCGCTGATGGCGCTGGCCCTGCCGGCCATCGGCAGCCCCAGCAGTTGGTTGACGCTCACCGTGGCCGGGCTGGCGATGGGGCTGATCATCTTTGTGATCGCCTCGGGCCTGACCCTGGTGTTCGGGCTGATGGACGTGCTGAACTTTGGCCACGGCGTGTTCATCGCGCTGGGTGCCTTTGTGGCCACCACCGTGATCGGTGGGCTGGAAGGCTGGGCCGGTGATTCAGCCACCGCGCAAGGGGCCAGCGTCGGCGCGGCTTGTCTTGCGGCGATGGTGGTGGCCGGCGGCGTCGGCTGGGCCTTCGAGCGGGTGATCGTGCGGCCGGTCTATGGCCTGCACCTCAAGCAGATCCTCATCACCATGGGCGGCA
>JANLZT010000690.1:0-8813 GCA_031366465.1 Betaproteobacteria bacterium
ACCCAATAGACCAGGGTCAGGTCCAGCCCATCGGCGCCAAAACCGGCCAGTTGCACCGCCGGGCCGGGGTCGGCCAGCACCCGGGGCACCTGGGCCATCGCCGCCACCAACTGGGGCATCAGCAGCGCCAGGTCGGTGTCATAGGCCACCTGCACCTTGGCGGTGAGCGCCACCTTGCGGTCGGCAAACGAGTAGTTCTCGACCCGCTGGGTGATCAGCAGCTCATTGGGCACGATGGATTCGCGGCCATTGGTGGCGCGGATCACCGTATAGCGGGTGCTGATGTCGGTGATCCGGCCCTCGAAGTTGTCGACCTTGACCACATCGCCGATGCGCAGTGAGCGCTCGGCCAGGATCACGAAGCCCGACACATAGTTGGACGCCAGCTTCTGCAGGCCCAGGCCGATGCCCACCCCCAGCGCGCCGCCCAGCACGCCCAGCGCCCCCAGCGGGATGCCGGCGGCCGACATCGCCAGCAGCAAGCCCACCAGCAGCAAGCCAGCCCGGGTGGCATTGGCCGCGATCTTGCGCATGCTCAGGTTGACGCTGTTGGCGCGCATCAGGCGCGCCTCCAGCGTGGCCGACAGCCACAGCACCGCCACCAGCACCGCCGCCGCCGACAGCGCGCCCTCGACCAGGCTGCGCAGGCTGACCGCACTGCCGCCGATCTTCCAGGTGATGGCCTCCATCTCGTCCAGCACCACCGGCAGCAGGCCGGTGATCCACATCACGGTCAGGATCCAGACGCCCCAGCTGAGCGTGCGCTCCAGCGCCAGCACCAGCGCCGAGCCCGGGAACGCCGCTTGCAACACCCGCACCGCCACCCGGATCAGCGCCAGGCTGGCCAGCACCGGCACCGCCAGCCTGAACACCGCCACCGGCAGGTGGCCGTGCAATACCCAGCGCGCACCGAGTGCCAGCGCCAGCGCCAGCAGCGGGAACAGCGCGCCATCAAAGCCCCGCCGGCCAAACCAGATGCCGGCGGCCTCACCCTGGGGCCGCAGCGCCGCACAGGCCGCCCACGACACGCCCAGGCAGCCCAGCAACACCGCCAGCTCCACCAAGGCCGTGGGATGCAGCAGCGCGGCAAGCAGCTCGGGCAGGGAATCAACGTTGTTCATGGCGGAAGGATTGTCCGAGCCCGGCTTATGCCGGCCGGCAGTCAACTCAAACGTCAGCCAGCACCCGCAAGTGCGCCACCACGCTGCGGGCCAGCGCGCTCAGCGCATAACCGCCCTCCAGGCAGGACACGATGCGGCCCTGGCAATGGCGCTGGGCCAGGCCCATCACGCGGCGGGTGATCCATTCGTAGTCGGCCTCGACCAGGCCGAGCTGGGCCAGCTCATCCTCGCGGTGGGCATCAAAACCGGCGCTGATGAACAGCATCTGCGGCGCAAAGGCTTCCAGCCTGGGCATCCACATCACATCGATCATCTCGCGCACCGCCATGCCCCGGGTGTAGGGCGGGATCGGCACATTGACCATGTTGGCGGCCTTGGGCACATCGCCGCAATTGGGATACAGCGGGTGCTGGAAGAAGCTGCACATCAGCATCCGCTCGTCACCGGCGATGATGTCCTCGGTGCCGTTGCCATGGTGCACGTCAAAGTCGATGATCGCCACCCGCTCCAGCCCCATCACATCCAGCGCATGGCGGGCGGCGATAGCCACATTGTTGAAGAAGCAAAAACCCATGGCCGCGTCGCGCGTGGCATGGTGGCCGGGCGGCCGAATCGCGCAAAAAGCGTTGTCCACCTCGCCACGCAGCACCGCCTCGGTGGCGGCCACCGCCGCGCCGGCCGCGCGCAAGGCTGCGCGCCAGGTGCCGGGGCAGGCCAGGGTGTCGGGGTCAAGATAGCGCGGCTCACCGCTGGCCTGCACCTGCGCCAGTAAATCCTGCAGCTGGGTCACGTAATGTGTGGTGTGAGCGCGCTCCAGTTGCGCCAGCGTGGCCAGTGGGGCCTCACGCTGCTGCAGCGCCACCTCCAGGCCGCTGGCCAGCAGTTGGTCGGCGATGGCGTCCAGCCTTTGCGGGCACTCGGGGTGGCCTGCGCCCATATCGTGCAAACGGCACTCGGGGTGGCTGTAGAAGGCTGTGGGCATGGCGGTCTCGAATCGTTTTCCGTTATGGTGCCGCGCATGGCTGAACCCACCCTCGCGCAGCGCCTGGCGCGGCTTACAGGCCAGATTAGCACGGTGATCGTCGGCAAACAGGCCCAGGTGGAGGACTGCATCGCCTGCCTGCTGGCCGGTGGTCATCTGCTGATCGAAGATGTGCCGGGTGTCGGCAAGACCACCCTGGCACATGCGCTGGCGGTGTCGCTGGGGCTGCAGTTCTCGCGGGTGCAGTTCACCGCCGATTTGATGCCGTCTGACCTGATCGGCGTGAGCATCTTCGAGCGCAGCACCGAATCCTTTGTGTTCCACCCCGGCCCGGTCTTCACCCAGGTGCTGCTGGCCGACGAGATCAACCGCGCCGGGCCCAAGACCCAGAGCGCGCTGCTCGAAGCCATGGAGGAGCAGCAGGTGTCGGTGGACAACCTCACCCGCCCGCTGCCCCGGCCCTTCTTCGTGATCGCGACGCAAAACCCCAGCGACCAGCTCGGCACCTACCCGCTGCCCGAGAGCCAGCTGGACCGTTTTTTGATGTGCATCACGCTGGGCTACCCCGATCGCGCCAGCGAGCGCGCGCTGCTGGCCGGCGAGGACCGCCGCCACCTGGCCCAGCGCCTGGGCCCGGTGATGGGCCCCGCCGAGCTGCTGGACGCGCAGGCCCAGGTGCTGCGGGTGCATGCGTCCGACGCGCTGCTGGACTATCTGCAGGCGCTGATCGCCGCCACCCGGTCGGGGCAGTGGTTTGTCGAGGGTTTAAGCCCACGCGCCGGCATCGCCATCCTGCGTGCCGCCCGGGCCCGCGCGCTGCTGGCCCAGCGCGACTATGTGGCGCCCGACGACATCCAGGCCATCCTGCCGCAGACGGCAGCCCACCGCCTGCAGCCGCTGGCCAGCGCCGGCCGGGGCCGGGTGGAGCAGGTGCGGGCGATGGTGGAAGCGGTGGGCATCCCTTAATGTCCCACCCCCGTAGCGCCCGCTCGGTGAATCCGCATGATCGGCCGCCACATCCGCGCCTGGCTTGAAAACCGCCTGCCGCGCAGCGACCGCTGGGCGCTGACCCAGCGCAACCTCTACATCCTGCCCACCAAGGCCGGCTGGGGGTTCTGCATCACGCTGGCGGTGATGCTGCTGGCGGCCATCAACTACCAGCTCAACCTGGGCTATGCGCTGACCTTCTTGCTGGCCGGCGCGGCGCTGGCAGCGATCCACCAGACCCACGGCAACCTGCGCCGGCTGGTGCTGCACATCAAGCCGCCGGCACCGGTGTTTGCCGGTGAGCCGGCCACGCTGGAGATCGTGCTCGACAACCCCGGCCGCGAGCGCCACGCCGTCGGCCTGGGCCTGTACGCGGCGCAGCGCCATGGCATGGCCTTTTGCGATGTGCCGGCGCTGGGCAGCAGCGTGGCAAAGCTGCGCTTCACGCCGGGCCGGCGTGGCCGCCACCCGCTGCCCACGCTGCTGGTGGAAACCCATTTCCCGCTGGGGCTGTTCCGGGTCTGGACGGTGTGGCGGCCGGCCGCGCTGGCGCTGGTCTACCCGGCCCCTGAGCCGGCCGCGCCCGCGCTGCCCAGGCCGCAGGCCGGCAGCGAAGAGTCGCGCCTGGCCCGCCCCGGCAGCGGGCCCGAATTTGACGGCGTGCGGGCCTACCGACGCGGCGACACGGTGCGGCAAGTGGTCTGGAAAAAGGCCGCCCGCGCCAATGAGCTGGTCAGCCGCGACACCAGCACCCCCAGCGCCACCGGCCTGCTGCTGGACTATCACCAGGCCGGCGGCGCCCCGGGTGAGGCCCGGCTCTCAAGGCTGGCGGCCTGGGTGCTGGCCGCCGAGCGCGCCGGGCTGGGCTTCGGTCTGCTGCTGCCCGGCCAGCGGCTGGCGATGGCCAGTGGCCAGGCCCAGGTGCGCGCAGCGCTGGAGGCGCTGGCGCTGTGGCAGCCGGCCACCGCGGCCCTGGCCGGCGCGCCGACCAGGGCTTGACGATGGCCAAGCCCGAAGAAGTCCAGGCCAGCCAAGCCCGCCAGCCCACCGCGCTGGCCCGCTGGCTGGCCTGGCGGGCCTGGCCGCGCGAGACCCGCGACACCTTGTTCCAACTGGCGGTGATCGCCTGGACCGTCCTGCCGCATCTGGCGCGCCTGCCGCTCTGGTGCGGCGCGCTCACTGGCGGCGTGCTGCTGTGGCGGGCCTGGTTGGCGCTGGCCCAGCGCGCCCTGCCCGCCCGCTGGCTGCTGATGGCGCTGCTGGTGCTGGGCCTGGCGCTCACCGCCTGGAGCGAGCACACCCTGCTCGGCCGCGAGGCCGGGGTGACGCTGCTGGTGCTGCTGATGGCGCTCAAGACCCTGGAGCTGCGGGCCCGGCGCGACGCGATGGTGATGTTCTTCCTGGGATTCTTCCTGGTGCTCACGCATTGCCTGTACTCGCAGTCGCTGCTCACCGCGCTGGCCATGCTGGTCTCCACCTGGGGCCTGCTCACGGCGTTGGTGCTGGCCAATATGCCGGTCGGCCGACCGCCGCTGCGGCGCGCTGGCGGCATCGCCGCGCGCTCGGCGCTGTTCGGCCTGCCGCTGATGGTGGCGCTGTTCGTGCTGTTCCCACGCTTCGGGCCGCTGTGGGGCCTGCCGCAGGACGCGATGGGCCGCACCGGCCTGTCGGGCACGCTGCGCCTGGGCGGCGTGGCCGAGCTGGCCAATGACGACAGCATCGCGCTGCGCCTGCGCTTTGACGGCCCGCCGCCGCCGGCCCAGTCGCTGTACTTCCGGGGCCCGGTGCTGGCGCGGTTTGACGGGGTGGAGTGGCGCCCGTCGGTGTTTGCCGGCCAGCCACCCGGGCAGGCCATCGACCTGCAGACGCAAGGCCGGGCCATCGACTACCAGATGCTGCTGGAGCCGATCCGCCTGGCCCTGCTGCCCCTGCTGGAGGCCACCCCTGAGCGCCCCGGCATGGCGCCCGGCCAGGCCGACTGGACGGTCTGGCAGGGCAGCGACCTGCTCTGGCATACCGACCGCCCGGTGAGCGAGCGGATGCGCCTGCAGGCCCGGGCCTGGACGCGCTTTGAGCATGGGAGCGGCCTCGACGAGGCCGAGCGCGTGGCCTTGCTGGCGCTGCCCAAGGGCTACAACCCACGCACCCTGGCCTGGGCCGAACAGATGCATGCCCGGCTGGGCGATGCAGATGCCCGCACCTTGACGGCGGCGCTGCTGGCCTATATCCGCAGCGCCGACTACAGCTACACCTTGCAGCCCGGCCTCTACGGCCGCGAGGCGATAGACGAGTTCTGGCTGGACCGCCGCCAGGGCTTTTGCGAGCACTTCGCCACCGCGCTGGTGGTGGTGTTGCGGGCGATGGGGGTGCCGGCCCGGGTGGTCACCGGCTACCAGGGCGCCGAGCCGGCCGACGCCGACGGCTGGCAGGTGGTGCGCCAAAGCCATGCCCACGCCTGGGCCGAGTACTGGCTGGACGGCGCCGGCTGGCAGCGCGCCGACCCGACCGCCGCCGTCGCGCCCGAGCGGGTGCAGTCCAGCCGAGCGCTGCAGCCCCGCCCCGGCCTGGTGAGCGAGGCCCTGAACGCCTTCAACCCGGCGCTGGCCACGCGCCTGCGCCAGGCCTGGGACCTGCTGGACGGGCGCTGGGCGCGCTGGGTGATGGGCTACTCGCGCAACCGGCAGTTCAGCCTGTTGCAGGCCCTGGGCGTGCCGCATCCCGATGGCACGGATCTGCTGCGCGCACTGGTGTTGCTGCTGTCGCTGGTGGCCAGTGCCGGTGCGCTGTGGGCCTGGCACGACCGGCGCCGCCAAGACCCCTGGCAGCGCCTGCAAGCGCGCCTGAGGCGGGGCCTGCAGGCGGCTGGCGTGGCGGCCCAGCCCCACCATCCACCGCGCAGCCTGGCCCTGCTGGTACGGGCCCGCCACGGCGCCGCCGGTGAGGCGCTGGCCCAGGCGCTGGAGGCGCTGGACCGGCGCCGCCATGCCCTGGGCGCCAGCCGCCTGCCCGCGCCCGGCTGGTGGGCCGACACCCGGCGCCTACTGGCAGCGCTACGCCAGCCGGCTGCTGCTGCGGCCGGGCTGTCCGGGTGAACACCTGGGCCTGGGCCCGGGCCCGGGCCTGGGCCCGGATAATCCCGGCGATGCCACCGCCACGCCCACTCCCCGCTGCCGCCGTTGGCGACCCCCGGCCCGTGCAGCGGGCCCGCAGACTGGCCGTCATGCTGGCCATCGCGATGCTGGTGCCCGGCAGCACTGCCTGGGCCGCTGAGCCCACACCGACCCCGCTGATGGCGGAGAAGAGGGCGACTGCTGAGCCCGCTGACCGCCGCACGCATGTCCGCCATCACAGCGGCCAACACAGCCGCCAACCCAGCCAAAAACACGCCCGCCCAGCCAGAGCAGCCCCGCGCAGCGACGCCGACCCCGACGCGGTGATCTACGGCGGCCGCGCCGACGCCGTGGCACTGGCCCAGAGCCTGGCCGAGAAACACGGCCTGGACCCGGCCTGGGCGCAAGCCCAGTTGGCGCAGGCCCGCTACCTGCCCAGCGTGGCGCGGCTGATCATGCCGCCCAAGGCCGGCACCGCCAAGAACTGGGCCGCCTACCGGGCCCGTTTCATCGAGCCCGAGCGCATCCGCGCTGGCGCCGCCTTCTGGGCCGCCAACGCCCCTTGGCTGGACGCCGCGCAGCAGCGCTACGGCGTGCCGGCAGCAGTGGTGGTGGGCATCATCGGCGTGGAGACCTTCTATGGCCGCGTCACCGGCAACTACCGGGTGCTGGACGCGCTGGCCACCTTGAGCCTGGATTTCCCCAGCGGCCGCAGCGACCGCAGCCCCTTCTTCCGCGACGAGCTGGGCCAGTTTCTGCGCCTGGCGATGACCGAGCAGGTGGCGCCCAGCACCGTCAAGGGCTCGTTTGCCGGCGCCATCGGGCTGGGCCAGTTCATGCCCGGCAGCATCAACCGTTTTGCGGTGGACTTTGACGGCAACGGCCGCATCGACATGGCCGGCAGCGCGCCCGACGTGATCGGCAGCGTGGCCAACTACCTGGCCCAGCATGGCTGGCAGCGGGATATGCCCAGCCACTACCGCATCAAGGCCCCGGTCGACAGCGCCGAGCGTGCGCTGCTGCTGGTGCCCGACATCCTGCCCAGCTTCAGCCCGGCGCAGATGGCCGCGCGCGGCGCGCTGCTGGACCAGGCCGGCGCCGCCCACAGCGGCCTGCTGGCCCTGGTGGAGCTGCAGAACGGCGACGACGCGCCCAGCTACCTGGCCGGCAGCCAAAATTTTTACGCCGTCACCCGCTACAACCAGTCCAGCTACTACGCGCTGGCGGTGCTCGAACTGGGCCAGGCTGTGGCGGCGCTGCGGGCAGCCAGGCAGTGAAGGCCTGCACCCCGGCCAATCGATCAGCAATTGATCGGCAATCGGTCGGCAATCGGTCGGCAATCGGTCGGCAAACTGGCCCGCAAGGCGCAGGCGCGGTGCCGCCTCGACGCCAGGCGCAGCTCAGCCCACGCCACGCCGCGCCAGCAAAGCCACCCAGGCCAGCGCACAGATCAGCGCCCCGGCGCCAAAGGTATAGCCCGCGCCAAAGCGGTCCCAGACCCAGCCGGCCAGCACGCTGGCGCCCAGCATCGCCACGCCACAGGCCAGGTTGAACACGCCAAAGGCGGTGCCGCGCAAATCGGCCGGCGCAGCGTCGGCAACCATCGCCGCCAGCAGGCCCTGGGTCATGCCCATGTGCAGGCCCCACAGCAGCACGCCGCCCAGCAGCGCGCCCCAGTGCAGGCTGCTGGCCAGCACCAGATCGGCGGCGATCAGCACTGCCAGGCCCGCCATCAGCAGGTGGCGGCGGTCCAGCCGATCGGCCAGCTTGCCGAAGGGGTAGGCCGACAGCGCATACACCGCCGCCATGCCCACCATCACCAGCGGCACCCAGGCCACCGGGATGCCGGCCTGCTGGGCCCGCAGCACCAGGAAGGCCTCGGAAAACCGCGCCAGCGTGAACAGCCCGCCCACCGCCACCACCCCCCAGTAGGCCGGCCCCAGGCGCCGCAGCGCGGCCCGGTTGATCGGGTTGACCGGTGCGGCGCCGGGCTGCGGCGGCGGCTCTTTGACACCCCACCACAGCAACAGCACCGACGCCACCGCCGGGAGTACCGCCACCCAGAACACCGCCCGGAAATCATTGGCCCACAGCAGCATCAGCGCCACCGCCAGCAGCGGCCCGGCAAAGGCCCCCACGGTGTCGAGCGACTGGCGCAGGCCGAAGGCCGCACCGCGCTGGCCGGGTGGTGCGATGTCGGCCACCAGCGCATCGCGCGGCGCCCCGCGGATGCCCTTGCCCAGCCGGTCCACCAGGCGCGCGCCGACGATCCAGCCCAGCCCACCCGCAGGCAGCAAGGGCCCGCCCGCCAATGCGAAGAAGGGCTTGCTCAGCGCCCCCAGGCCATAGCCCAGCAGCGCCAGGCCCTTGCGCCGGCCCAGCCAGTCGCTCAAAGCGCCCGAGAACGCCCGCACGATCAGCGCGGTGGCCTCGGCCAGGCCCTCGATCAAACCCACCGTCAGCGCACTGGCACCCAGCACCCCCACCAGGTACATCGGCAGCAGGCTGTGGATCATCTCGGACGACACGTCCATCAGCAGGCTGACAAAGCCCAGCATCCAGATGCCGGTGGGCAGCCTGGGCGGCGTCAGGCTGGCTGCGGCAGCCACCGTC
>JANLZT010000840.1:0-9372 GCA_031366465.1 Betaproteobacteria bacterium
GGTTTCACCGCCGCAGCGGCCTTCTTCGCAGTTGCCATGTCAATCTCCTTGATCAAGTTGAAAAAGACACCCGGCCGATCTAGCGGCAGGGCGATTCATCGGCGCGATGTCCGGGACCGATGTCGGGCCCGGGCATCACCCCGATGAACGGGGATGCAACCTCACCCTGCCTCTCTGTGGAGGCCTGCAGCGAGACTGCGGATCTTGATCTGTCACGGGCTCGAAGGCCGGCATCCCTGGGATGCCCTGCGGCCGTCAGTCCCAGTTCAGTGCGCCACCGGTTTGGTACTCAATGACGCGGGTTTCAAAGAAGTTGCGCTCCTTCTTCAGATCGATCATTTCGCTCATCCAGGGGAAGGGGTTCTCCTCGTTCGGATAGAGCGGTTCCAGGCCGATCTGGGTGGCGCGCCGGTTGGCGATGTAGCGCAGATAGCCCTTGAACATTGAGGCGTTGAGGCCCAGCACGCCACGCGGCATGGTGTCCTCGGCATAGCGGTACTCCAGCTCGACGGCCTTGATGAACAAGTCCTTGATCTCGGCCTTGAACTGGGGCGTCCAGAGCTGCGGGTTCTCCAGCTTGATGGTGTTGATCAGGTCGATGCCAAAGTTGCAGTGCATCGACTCATCGCGCAGGATGTACTGGTACTGCTCGGCCGCGCCGGTCATCTTGTTCTGGCGGCCCAGCGCCAGGATCTGGGTGAAGCCGACGTAGAAGAACAGCCCCTCCATCAGGCAGGCAAACACGATCAGTGAGCGCAGCAGCGTCTGGTCGGCTTCGAGCGTGCCGGTGTGGAAGTTGGGGTCCATGATCGCGTCGATGAACGGGATCAGGAACTCGTCCTTCTCGCGGATCGACGAGACCTCGTGGTAGGCGTTGAAGATCTCGCCCTCGTCCAGGCCGAGTGACTCGACGATGTACTGGTAGGCGTGGGTGTGGATGGCCTCTTCAAAGGCCTGGCGCAGCAGGAACTGCCGGCACTCGGGCGCTGTGATGTGGCGGTAGGTGCCCAGCACAATGTTGTTGGCGGCCAGTGAATCAGCCGTGACAAAGAAGCCGAGGTTGCGCTTGATGATGCGGCGCTCGTCGTCGGTCAGGCCGTTCGGGTCTTTCCAGGTCGCGATGTCGCGCGACATGTTGACCTCTTGCGGCATCCAGTGGTTGGCGCAACTGGCGAGGTACTTCTCCCAGGCCCATTTGTACTTGAAGGGCACCAGTTGGTTGACGTCGGTCTGGCCGTTGATGATGCGCTTCTCGGCCACGTTGACACGGCGGGCACCAGCCACCGCATCAGCCACCAGATCAGCCACCACATCGGCCTTGGCCAGCGTGGCTGCGGGCACTGTGCGGGCGGCCACCACCGAGGCCATCGCATGGGTCAATGCCGACGCGGAGACCGCGCTCATTGCCTGCGAAAGTTGGGGGTCGGTCACCGGTCGCATCAGGCCTGGCGCCGGTGTGGCGGCAGGGCTTGCGGGTGACCTTGGGGGGAGCTTGACGTCGTCTTCCCAGACCAGCAT
Source organism: Betaproteobacteria bacterium (assembly GCA_031366465.1). Taxonomy (GTDB): domain Bacteria; phylum Pseudomonadota; class Gammaproteobacteria; order Burkholderiales; family Burkholderiaceae_C; genus Pseudaquabacterium. Next base: position 1,519 of record JANLZT010000840.1, read on the forward strand.
GTGTGTGCTTCCTATCGCGTTGAATTATCGGAGTGTTGGGGTCAAACACCAAGCACTTATTGACAGGCTTCACAGTCGGGGTTGTCGATCGAGCAGAACTTGATATCGCTGGCCGGTGTCGCGTCGATTGGGGATTGGGTTTGCAGGGCTCTGGCGTCCAGCATGGCCCTGCCACCGTTGGCCGCACCGCTGCTGTTGACGGCGTTCATCGCACCGGCGTTGACGGTCGATTTCTCGGCCGCCGTGGCGCCCATGGTGCGCAGGTAGTAGGTGGTCTTGAGGCCGCGCAGCCAGGCCAGCTTGTAGACCTCGTCGAGCTTCTTGCCCGATGCCCCGGCCATGTAGATGTTGAGGCTCTGGGCCTGATCGATCCACTTCTGGCGGCGCGCCGCAGCCTCCACCAGCCACTGGGCATCGACCTCAAACGCGGTGGCGTACAGCGCCTTGATGTCCTCGGGCACCCGGTCGATGCGGCGCAGGCTGCCGTCGAAGTGCTTCAAGTCCATCACCATCACGTCGTCCCACAGGCCCAGGCGCTTCAGGTCACGCACCAGGTACTCGTTGACGACCGTGAACTCACCCGACAGATTGCTCTTGACCGACAGGTTGCCGAAGCAGGGCTCGATGGACGCATCCACGCCGATGATGTTGCTGATGGTGGCGGTGGGGGCGATGGCCACGCAGTTGCTGTTGCGCATGCCGTGGGCGGCGATGCGGCTGCGCAGCGCGGCCCAGTCCAGCGTCACCGAGCGGTCGACTTCGACATAGCCGCCACGGGCTTCGGCCAGCAGGTCGAGTGAGTCGATCGGCAGGATGCCGCGGTCCCACAGGCTGCCCCGGTAGCTGCTGTAGCGGCCACGCTCCTCGGCCAGCTCGGTGCTGGCCCAGTAGGCGTGGTAGCAGATGGCCTCCATCGAGCGGTCGGCAAATTCGACCGCCGCCGCCGATGCGTAGGGCAGACGCAACTGGTAGAGCGCATCCTGGAAGCCCATCAGGCCCAAGCCCACCGGGCGGTGCCGCAGGTTGCTGTCGCGGGCCTTCTTGACGGCGTAGTAGTTGATGTCGATGACGTTGTCGAGCATGCGCATGGCCGTGGCCACGGTCTTCTTGAGCTTGACCTGGTCCACCGCCATGCTGCCATCGGGCGCCTGCAGCAGGTGCTGCACCAGGTTGATCGAGCCCAGGTTGCAGACCGCAATCTCGGTCTCGCTGGTGTTGAGGGTGATCTCGGTGCACAGGTTGGACGAGTGCACGACGCCCACATGTTGCTGTGGCGAGCGGACATTGCAGGCGTCCTTGAAGGTCACCCAGGGGTGGCCGGTCTCGAACAGCATGGTCAACATCTTGCGCCACAGGTCGCGTGCCGGCAGGCGCTTGTGCAGCTTGATCTCGCCGAGGTCGGCGCGGGCCTCGTAGGCCACATAGGCGGTCTCGAAGGCGGCACCGAACTTGTCGTGCAGGTCGGGGCAGTTGCTGGGCGAGAACAGCGTCCATGGGCCGCCCTCGACCACCCGGCGCATGAACAGGTCGGGGATCCAGTTGGCGGTGTTCATGTCATGGGTGCGCCGGCGGTCGTCCCCGGTGTTCTTGCGCAGCTCCAGAAACTCCTCGATGTCGAGGTGCCAGGTCTCCAGGTAGGCGCACACCGCGCCCTTGCGCTTGCCGCCCTGGTTGACGGCCACCGCAGTGTCATTGACCACCTTGAGGAAGGGCACCACGCCCTGGCTCTTGCCGTTGGTGCCCTTGATGTAGCTGCCCAGGGCCCGCACATTGGTCCAGTCGTTGCCCAGGCCGCCGGCAAACTTGCTGAGCAGCGCGTTCTCTTTCAGGGCCTCGTAGATGCCGTCCAGGTCATCCGCCACGGTGGTCAGGTAGCAGCTCGACAGCTGCGAGCGCAGTGATCCGGCATTGAACAGCGTGGGCGTGCTGGACATGAAGTCGAAGCTCGACAGCACATCGTAGAACTCGATGGCGCGGGCCTCGCGGTCGATCTCGTTCAAGGCCAGGCCCATCGCCACGCGCATGAAGAAGGCCTGCGGCATCTCGATGCGCTGCTCGTCGATGTGCAGAAAGTAGCGGTCAAACAGGGTCTGCAGGCCGAGGTAGTCGAACTGGAAATCGCGCTCGGGCTGGAGCGCGGCGCCCAGGCGCGCCAGGTCGTACTGCTGCAGGCGCGGGTCAAGCAACTCGGCCTTGACGCCACGCTTGATGAACTGCGGGAAGTAGTCGGGGTAGCGCAGCGCCATCTCGGCTTGCGTCAGCTCCTCGCCGAGGATGCTCTTGCGGATGGCGTGCAGCAGCAGGCGCGCGGTGGCGCGGGTGTAGGCCGGCTCTTTCTCGATCAGGGTGCGGGCGGCCAGGATGCTGGCCTTGTGCACCTCTTCGATGGGCACGCCGTCGTACAGATTGCGGCGGGTCTCGGCCAGGATGGGGGCGGCCTTGACCTCGGAGCCCAGGCCCTCGCAGGCCGATTCGATCAGCGCCTGCAGGCGGGCCATGTCCAGCGGCACGCGCTGGCCGGCATCGATCACATGCAGGGCGGGTGCCAATGGCGCCTGCGGCTGCGCCTGGCGGGCCCGCTCCTGGCTGCGGCGCTCGCGGTAGAGCACATAGGCCCGGGCCACCTCATGGTGGCTGCCACGCATCAGGCCCAGCTCGACCTGGTCTTGCACGTCCTCGATGTGAAAGGTGCCGCCGCCCGGGCGCGAGCGCAGCAGCGCGCGCACCACGCTCTCGGTCAGGGCGTCCACCGTCTCGCGCACGCTGGCCGAGGCCGCGCCCTGTGTGCCGTGCACCGCCAGGAAGGCCTTCATCAGCGCCACCGCGATCTTGTTGGGCTCGAAGGACACCACCGAGCCGTTGCGCCGGATGATCTGGTAGCCGGCATAGGCACTGGCCACCGGGCCGGCCGGCTGATGGCTGATCGGCGTGATCACGGTGGGCAGGTGGCTGGCGATACTGGTTTGCATGGTTTCCCTCGTTGACTGGACGGCGCAGGTGCTGCCGTTCTTGCGGTTTGAATGGGCCTGGGTGATCGGCCTGGATGATCGGCCTGGATGATCGGCAGGGCCTGGACGCTGCCTGCTCACCGGGCCCCGTGCTTGACCTTGCGGCAAGCTGCCCTTGGGCTGCGACGACAGGGGCCCCTGGGCCGCTCAGCATGGCCCCACCGCGATGATGTGAAGCGCCCAGGCGCTTGCATCTGACGCTGGCCGGCAGGGCTGTTGCCGGGCACCCGACAGGGGCCAGCAAGCAACAGATCAGGGATGGAAGAGTAGCATGGATAGCCACTATATATAGGGTCACCGGCAGCTTCAAGCACTACCGGTAGCGTGCATACCCTGAGGATGGGCCGCATTGCCCGCGCCGCTGCGCCGGCCTATTTGGGCCCCCAAGGCGCAGGCCGTGCCAGGCCTGCATGGCGGCGCCCAGGGCCGCTGATTTGCTGGCCCGGCGGGCCGTTCGGTGCGCCAGGCCGCGCCGATGCTGGTCCGGAGATCGGCCGGTGCTGGGCCGCTTGCGGGCGCCAGGTCAACCCGCTTCAAGCGCCGATCAACAGGCCCGGTGGAAACCCGGTGTGGCGCACCAGCGCCAGCCAGTCAAAGCCCGCGCCGGGGTCTGCCTTGCGGCCAGGCGCCACCTGCTCGTGGCCCACCATTTCGCGCAGCGGGTAGCGCTGGCAAAGGGCTTGCAACAGGCCGACCAGGGCCGGGTACTGGGCGGCCTCGAAGGTCTCGCCCTCCAGGCCCTCCAGCTCGATGCCTATCGACCAGTCATTGCAGTTGTCGCGGCCACGCCAGGCCGAGGCGCCGGCATGCCAGGCGCGCTGCTCGCAGGAGACAAACTGCAGCAGCGCGCCATCGCGCCGAATCAGGAAATGGGCCGACACCGCCAGCCCGCGCAGGCCTTGGTAGTAGGGATGGGAGGGATGGGAGGGATGGGCATCGGGGTCGAGCCGGTTGGTGAACAGCCGCTCGATCGCATCACCGCCGTACTGGCCGGGCGGCAGGCTGATCGAATGCAGCACCACCAGCTCGACCGCCACGCCCGGCGGCCGCGGGCCGAAGTTGGGCGAGCTGCGGCGCGCGGCGCCCCACCCCCCGCCCCGGCGCCCGCGCGCGGCCGGCCCCCCGCGCGCACCCCGCCTGCTGGTCGCGGGCGCCGCCTCACTCGCTGCCATGCTCACCGGCCAGTATGCCCAGGCGGGCCATGCGGTAGCGCATCTGCCGCAGCGACAGCCCCAGCGCCGTGCCAGCCGCTGTGCGGTTGAAGCGGTGCTGCTCCAGCGCCTGCACGATCACCTGGCGCTCGACCGCGTCCAGGTAGGCCACCAGGTCGCCCGGCAGCTCGGTGTCGGTGGCTGGCGCGGGCGCTGCGGCCGCCGCCGCAGCCGGCTCCAGCGCCTGCCAGCCGCTGTCGCCCAGCGCGTCGTCATCCAAGCCCAGGTCATCGCTGTCGATGCGCTCACCATCGGCCATCGTGACCGCGCGGTGCAGCAAGTTCTCCAGCTCGCGCACATTGCCCGGGAAGGCCTGGCGCGCCAGCACCGCCAGCGCCTCATCGCTGAGTTGCGGGGCCGGCCAGACCCCGGCGTCCTGGGCGATGCGGGCCAGCACCGAGGCGCAGATCGGTGCCAGGTCGTCCAGCCTTTCGCGCAGCGGCGGCAGCCGCAGCTGGATCACGTTGAGGCGGTAGAACAAGTCTTGCCGGAAGCGGCCCTCCTGCACCTCCAGCGCCAAATCCTTGTGGGTGGCACTGACCACCCGCACATTGACCGCCTGCTCGGTGACGCCGCCGATCTGGCGCACCGAGCGCTCCTGGATGGCGCGCAGCAGCTTGCTCTGCATCGCCAGCGGCAGGTCGCCGATCTCATCGAGAAACAAGGTGCCGCCCTGGGCCGACTGGAAGTAGCCCAGGCGGTCCTCGCTGGCGCCGGTGAAGGCGCCCTTGCGGTGGCCAAAAAACTCGGCCTCCAGCAGTTGCTCGGGGATGGCGCCGCAGTTGACGGCGATGAAAGGCTGCTCGCAGCGGCTGCTGACGTCATGCAGGGCACGCGCCACCAGCTCCTTGCCGGTGCCCGATTCACCGTGGATCATCACCGGCGCCATGCCGCGGGCGACCCTTTCGATCAAGGCCCGGACCTGCTGCATCGCGGCGCTGTGGCCCACCAGGCGTTGCATCGACGGGTGCTCGGACGGCACCAGGGGCTCGCGCAGCGCGGTGTCTGCGTTGACCGCGCTGGCCCGCTCGGCCGTCGCCGGCCCGGTATTCGCCAGCGCGCGCCGGCCGCTGCCGGGCTGGCTGCGCGGCGCCGCCACCGGGCCCGTCGGGCGGCCCAGCGCCGACGCCACCACGCTGCGGAACTGGCGCAGATCGACCGGCTTGGTCAGGTAGTCAAAGGCGCCGGCCTTGAGCGCTTCGACCGCGTTCTCGGCCGATCCATAGGCGGTGATGACGATGGTTTTCTCGCTGCGCGCGGCGGCGTCCAGCCTTTGCAGCAAGTCCAGGCCGCTGCCATCGGGCAGGCGCATGTCGGTGATCACCGCGCTGTAGCTGCGCTCGGCCAGCCGGGCCCAGGCCTCCTCGACGCTGCCGGCGCTGTCCACGTCGTAGCCCTCGCGCACCAGCGTCAGCTCGTAGAGGGTGCGCAGGTCGGGCTCATCGTCGACCACCAACAGCTTGGGCGCGGCATTCATGGGCTGGCTTTCTGGCGTGGATCGGGCGGGAACGGTGGACTCTCAGGCCGGCACGGCGGCCAGCAAAGTCAGCCCGAACACATTGCGGTGGCGTGCGCCCGGCGGTGCCAGCGCAAACTCGATGCGGGCGCCATGGCGCTCGCAAAGCTCGCGGCAAATGTAGAGGCCCAGGCCACTGCCCCGGCTGCGGGTGGAGAAAAAGGGTTCGAACAGGTGGCGCTCGACATCCGGGGCGATGGCCCGCCCGTCGCTGGCCATCGTCAGCCGCAGCGTGCCCGGTGTCACGCCGCCGGCCAACCGCAGCCGCAGCGCGCCGGGCTCGGTGGTGGCATGGCGGGCGGCGTTGTCGAGCAGGTTGACCAGCACCCGCTGCAGGTGGTCGGCATCAAAGCGCACCAGCAGCGGGCCCGGCAGCAGGTCCAGCACCAGCCTGGCCTGGGCCTGCGGCGGGTCGGCGGCGGCGCGGGCCCAGTCAGCGCAGACCTGGCCCAGCTCGGCCACCAGGTCGATGGTCTCGCTGCCGCTGGCCAGGCCGGGGGCCACCGCCAGCACGTCATCGATGATGCGCTTGAGCCGCCGCACGTTGTCGGCCACGATGCCGGCCAACTGGTGCTGCGGGGCCGGCAGCGCGTCCTCCAGCAGCAGGGCGTTGGCCTGGGCGATGGCCGCCAGCGGGTTGCGGATCTCATGCGCGATGCCGGCCGACATGCGGCCCATCGCCGCCAGCTTGTCCTGCCGGGCCCGCGCCAGCACGGCGTGGCTGTCCTCCAGGAACAGCACGCAGATGTCCTCGGGCGGCATGTCGTCGGCGCCGATGCCGCCGCGCCGGGTGAAGCGGGCGCGCAACTGCAGCACCCGGGTCTCGCCGTCGCCGACATCGAGCCGGAACTCTCTGGCCTGGGCCGGCCAGGCACCCTGCAGATAGGCCGATTGCAAGGCCTCCACCAGGCCCTGCAAGCGGGCCTGGTCGCCCAGCGGCGCCAGCACCTGCAAGGCCGCACCGCTGTCGCCCAGCAGCTTGCGCGCCGCCGGGTTGATGGCCCGTACCCGGCCCCGCCGGTCGACCACCAGCACGCCGTCGGCCATCTCCTCGATCACCAGGCGGTTGAGCAGGGTCTGCTGGCGCGCCATCTCCAGGCTGCTGCGGGCCGCCAGCTCCTCGCGGGCCAGGCGCTGGGCCAGCTCACTGGCCAGCAGCGTGACCAAAAACATGCCGGCACCGGCCAGACCGGCCTGCGACAACTGCGCCAGCACGTCACCGCCCTCGGCACCCACCACCCAGACCCCCAGCAACAGGGCCAGGGTGACGCCCGCAGCCGTGGCCAGGGCCACCCGGCGCGGCGTCAAGACCCCCGACATCAGCACCGGCAGCACCAGCAGGGCCGAAAAATTGAGGTGGCCCTGGGGATCGAGCAGGCGCAGCACGGTGAAGGCCAGCAGATCGACGCCGATGGTCCACAGCCATTGGCGCGGCAGCAGCCTGTCGGCCGCGTCACGCTGGGCCTCGGGGTCGTGCAGCACCCACATCGACACCGCCTGCCCGGCATACAACAAGCAGGGCACCAGCAGGGCCAGCGGCAGGCGCCCGCCCAGCATCGAGCCCAGCCAGGGCGCCAGCACCAACAGCAGCCCCAGCGCCGCGCGTGCGGCGATGTAGGTGCGCAGGATGCGCGGCAGCGACGCGCCTTCGGCCGCCAGCCGGCGTTGGGCCTCAGGGCCTGGGTGACGGCTGTCGGCGGCCTGGCCCGGGCCGGTCTCGGGCCGGGCTGCGGCATCCAGCCCGCCCGGCGGCGGGCCAGGGTCGCCCCAGGCGCTCAGCCAGGCTTCGTCGGAGGTGGACCGCGGCGGGCCGCGGCGATCAGTGCGGCGGCGGTCTTTGCCGCGTCGCTCGGTGCGAAAGCTCACCGGCCTGCCTGCGGACGTCGCACGTTCATCGGTCCTGGGCGGGCCGGGCTGGCTGGCAGCGTCAAGCCGAGGGCCCGGGGCCCGGCCCCAGCCGGCGGTGGCTGTCGCTGCAATACAGGCGCGAGCCCTCGGGCAGCGCGTCGGCGGCGGCCAGGTGCAGGCCGCAATGGGCGCATTCGACCATCACCACCGGGCCAGGCGCGGGCTTGCCAGCGGCATCGGCCGCGCCAGCGCCACCCGGGCGCTGCTCATC
>JANLZT010000841.1:0-5401 GCA_031366465.1 Betaproteobacteria bacterium
CCCGAGGGCACCGCCGCGATCGTCCACCTCGCCAGCGCCGAGGCCGATGCCGACGCACCGGCGGCCGGCGCAGGCAGCGCTGCCGCCGACCCCGAACAGCGGGCCCGCGCCTTCGCCGAGCCGCTGCTCGCAGGCCGCAAGCTCGACACCGGCGAAGACGCGCTCGAACACGCCGACGCCACCTCAGCGGCGCTGCGCGCCATCGGCGGCGGTCCCGCGCTGCGCGCGGCGGTGTACCTGGTCTACGCCGGCGACTATCTGCAACGGCCCGAGGAGGTGGTCACCAAGGCGTTCGGCGCAAGCTACGCCAGCCTGGTGATGCTGACGCGCAAGCTGGTGCAGATCCAGCGTGCCGCGCGCGGGGCCCAGGTCGGCGCCAGCCAACGCTCGCTGCAGACCGAACGCGTGCGCAAGATGCTGCTGGCGTTCTCGCGCGACCTGCGCGTCGTGCTGCTGCGGCTGGCGTCGCGGCTGCAGACGCTGCGCTGGTATGCCGCCACCAAGCGGCCCTGCCCGGTGCTGCTGGCGCAGGAGTCGCAACAGGTATTTGCGCCGCTGGCCAACCGGCTGGGCATCTGGCAGATCAAGTGGGAGATGGAAGACCTGGCCTTCCGCTTCCTGCGGCCCGACGACTACAAGCTGCTGGCCGGCCTGCTGGCCGAAAAGCGCGCGCTGCGCGAAACCGGGGTCGAGCACATTCGCCGCCAGTTGCAGGATGAACTGGCCGCCGTGGGACTGGACGCCCAGGTGCAGGGCCGGCCCAAACACCTGTACAGCATCTGGAAAAAGATGCAAGGCAAGGGCCTGGCCTTGGCGCAGGTGTTCGATGCGCGCGCGCTGCGGGTAGTCGTGACGGATGTGCCGGCCTGCTACGCCGCGCTGTCGCGGGTGCATGAGCGCTACCGCAGCGTGCCGGGCGAGTACGACGACTACATCGCCCGGCCCAAGGGCAACGGCTACCAGAGCCTGCACACCGTGGTGCTGGCCGACGACGGGCGGCCGGTGGAGGTGCAGATCCGCACGGCCGCCATGCATGACCACGCCGAGCACGGCGTGGCGGCGCACTGGGCCTACAAAGAGGCCGGCGCCAAGGGCTATGCCGGGGTGGCGGCCGCCGGTGATTTTGAGGAACGGGTGGCCGAGGCCCGCAAGGCGGTGCTGCGCCAGTTGCTGGCCTGGGAGCGGGATTTTGTCGAGCAAGGCGGCACATCGGGCAATGCGTCGGCCGGCGCCTTGGCAGGCCAGGGCCCGTCCTTCGAGGACCGCATCTACGTCTTCACGCCGCAAGCCACCGTGATCGAGCTGACCGCCGGTGCCACGCCGGTGGACTTTGCCTATGCGCTGCACACCGACCTGGGCCACCGCTGCCGGGGTGCCCGCATCGACGGCGTGATGGTGCCGCTCAACACCGCGCTGGCCAATGGCCAGACCGTGGAGGTGATCGCCGCCAAGGAGGGCGGGCCGTCGCTGGACTGGCTGAACCCCGAGCTGGCCTATGTGCGCAGCCCGCGCTCACGCGCCAAGGTGCGGGCCTGGTTCAATGCCCAGGCCCAGCAATCCACCGTGGCCCGCGGCCGCGAGCTGGTGGAAAAACTGCTGCAGCGCGAAGGCCGCACCGCGATCAAGCTGGACGACCTGGCCGCGCAACTGGGCTTCAAGGGCGCCGATGCGCTGTTCGAGGTGGTCGGCAAGGACGAGTTCTCGCTGCGCAACATCGAGACCCTGCTGCGCCCGCCAGCGCCAGCCGAGCCAGCCGGCGACGGCGTGGTGCTGCGCCGCACCCGCGCCACCGAGGGCGGGGTGCTGGTGGTGGGGGTGGAGTCGCTGTTGACCCAGTTGTCGCGCTGCTGTCGGCCGGCCCCGCCCGATGCCATCGGCGGCTATGTCACCCGGGGCCAGGGCGTGGCTGTGCACCGCGCCCATTGCCCCAACTTCCGCCACATGGCGGCCCAGCAGCCCGAGCGGGTGATCACTGTGGCCTGGGGCGCCGCGCCGGCCGGCCGCGACGCGGCCTACCCGGTGGACGTGCTGGTCGAAGGCGCCGACCGGCCCGGCCTGCTGCGCGACATCAGCGAGGTGTTTGCCAAGGACCGCATGAACGTCACCGGCGTGCACACCCAGTCGGTGCGCGGCCCGGCCGGCCCCAGCGCCTACATGACCTTCACGGTCGAGGTGGCCAATGCCCAACGCCTGGCCACCGCGCTGCGCCAGGTGATGCAGGTGCCGGGCATCCGTCACGCCCGGCGGCGCTAGGCAGTGGTCGGCGCTGCAGCGGCTGCTGCTATAGTCCGAGGCTTCGCAGGCGCGTAGCTCAGCTGGTTAGAGCACCACCTTGACATGGTGGGGGTCGATGGTTCGAGTCCATTCGCGCCTACCAGAATTTCCAAAAAATTCGTCGGTAGGAAGAACAAGCACCTGGCGCTAACGCCAGGTGCCTTTTTTTTGGCCGGTCGGATTGCTTGGTGCGCAGTCGCACCGACCGTTGCTTCTGGCGGGGTCATGCCGCAGTCCTCAGGCCCATCCGCGCCAGCAGGTGCGGGCTTGAGCGGCGAGCATCGATCGGCGTCGGCGGAGTGCCGCTGATCTGATCTGTGCGCTGCCCGAAAGGCAACATTGTCTTGCCCGTCACGCCGCCACGATCTGCCTGGCGGGTGCTCGCGGCCCAGTTCGAGACAGTCATGATCGTCATCCTGTTGGGCGCGGCGCTGCTGGCGGCATGGGTGGGGAGCCTCAAGGATGCATCGGTGATCCTGGCCGTCGTGGGCATCAATGCCCTGGTTTGCTGCCGGCCTGGAAATCGATGAATCGGCGCCGACGGGCGAATCCCAACCTGCCGCCAAGCAATGCGCGCAGCCGGTGTACGGGCCGCCTGCCGTGTCGCTGGCGCTGACTGGGCGCTGCGCTCTTGCTGCAAATCCTGGCCACCCACTGGCCCCCGGCGTCCATACTCTTTGGCACCACCGGCGTGGCCTGGGCAGACTGGGGCCTTGCCACCGGCGTCGCGTCGTCGGTGCTGCTGCTGGAAGAGGCCCGCAAGTGGGGGCAGCGCGGCTGGCGGCAACGGTATGCGGCGCCCGCTGCTCGAAGCCCCTGATGGTGCCGGGACGGGCGCACTGGCCCAGGCCGCCCGGTTGGAGCCCCGAGCCGGACGGTCGGCGCGGGACAGTGGTGATCGCAACTTGAAGGAGACGCAATGAACATCTTGCTTGCCGTTGATGGCAGCCCTTACACCAAACGCATGCTCGCCTACGTGGCCGCTCACGACGAGTGGCTGGGCACGCTGCACCGCTATGTGGTGGTGACGGCGGTGTCGGGCATCCCGCCGCGAGCGGCGTCGTTTCTGGACCGGAACATCGTCAAAGCCTACTACCTCGACGAGGCGGAAAAGGTCTTCAAGCCCATCCGCGCCTTCTTCAAGCAGCGCGGCATCGAGGCCGAGTTCGTGTCGAAGACGGGCCCGGCTTCGGATGTCATCGCCAATCTGGCGAGCCTTGGCGCTTTCGATCTGCTGATCATGGGATCACATGGCCACGGCAGCCTGGCCAACGTGGTCATGGGCTCGGTCGCAAGCAAGGTTCTCGCCGGCTGCCGTGTGCCGGTGCTGCTGGTGCGCTGATCCGACACCCAGCCTGAGCGCATCGCGCTGCGCGGGCGCTTTGCACGGCTTCGGGTTCAACCCCAGGGGGAAACTCCTGCCGGGTGCCGGCAGGGCCGGTCCGTAGAATCGGCGCAATCGATCAAGGAGCCACACGCAATGCCATCCCAACGCCGCAGCGCCGCCACCCCCGGCGCTGAAGCCGCCTCCGAGGGCAGCCTGCGAGTGCTCAAGAAATACCCCAATCGCCGCCTCTACGACACCCGCACCAGCAGCTACATCACGCTGGCCGACGTCAAGCAGATGGTGCTGGACGCCGAGAGCTTTGAGGTGCGCGACGCCAAGAGCGGCGACGACCTGACCCGCAGCATCCTGCTGCAGATCATCCTGGAAGAAGAAACCGGTGGCATGCCGATGTTCACCACGCCGATGCTGTCGCAGGTGATCCGCTTCTACGGCCATGCCATGCAGGGCATGATGGGCAACTACCTGGAGAACAATCTGCAGGCACTGGTGGACATGCAAACCCGGCTGACCGAGCAGACCAAGGGCCTCTACGACCCCAAGAGCTTCACGCCCGAGACCTGGGCCCAGTTCATCAGCGGCCAGGCGCCCTTGATGCAGGGCCTGGTGGGCAGCTATGTGGAGCAGAGCAAGAACCTGTTCACCCAGATGCAGGAACAGATGAAATCCGGGGTGCTGTTCCCGGGCATGCCGGGCTTTCCGCCCAAGCGCTAGTCAGCGCTGGCGGCCTGGCCGCAACTTGTCGCCGACAATCCCCCCTGGCCTGCCAAGGGGTTATCGCATGAGTGAGCACGTCGACAACATCATCATCGAGCATCTGAAAGCGCTGCGCGCCGAATTGGCTGCGGTGAAGGCAGATACCGAAGAGATCAAGGAGCGGCTGCGCAGCCACGATGCATCGATCATTGAGTTGCGCCGCGCCGATGTGCATGTGTTCGAAGACCAAGCGCGCCAGCAAGTGAGCATTGACAGCCTGGTGCGCCGCCTGGAGCGTCTTGAGAAGCGGCTCGATCTCTCGTCTTGAAGGGCTGCGGCAAGCATCGTCAGGTGCTCGATGCCATGCCCCGTGAAGTGGCTTGAACGCCACAATCCACCCCAATTTTCCCGGCCCTCAATGACCACAGATCATGTCCCCCGCGTCGGCTTCGTCTCGCTGGGCTGCCCCAAGGCGCTCACCGACTCTGAGTTGATCCTCACCCAGCTCAGCGCCGAGGGCTATGCCACCAGCAAAACCTTTGCCGGCGCTGATCTGGTGATCGTCAACACCTGCGGCTTCATCGACGAGGCGGTCAAGGAAAGCCTGGACACCATTGGCGAGGCGCTGGCCGCCAATGGCCGGGTGATCGTCACCGGCTGCCTGGGCGCCAAGGGCGGCCAGGACACCGGGGCAGGCAGTGCCAACCTGGTGCGCCAGATGCACCCCAGCGTGCTGGCCGTCACCGGGCCGCATGCCACGCAGGAGGTGATGGACGCGGTGCACCGCCACCTGCCCAAACCGCACGACCCGTTCGTCGATCTGGTGCCGGCGCAGCGCGCCGAGTTCCGGGGCGTGGCAGGCATCAAGCTCACCCCGCGCCACTACGCCTACCTCAAGATCAGCGAAGGCTGCAACCACCGCTGCACCTTCTGCATCATCCCCAGCATGCGCGGTGACCTGGTCTCGCGGCCGGTGGGCGATGTGCTGGCCGAGGCCCGCGCGCTGTTTGAGAACGGCGTCAAAGAGTTGCTGGTGGTCAGCCAGGACACCAGCGCCTACGGGGTGGATGTCAAGTACCGCACCGG
>JANLZT010000005.1:0-2158 GCA_031366465.1 Betaproteobacteria bacterium
CGCGAGCTGATCCCGGCCACCGAGCTGATGCTGTCGCGCGACATGAGCTACAGCGAGAGCTTCGCGCTGGCCAAGGCGCAGGAGGAGGCCGGCCTGTACGCCGCGATGCAAGCCGACATCGTCCAGCAGGTGTTGCGCCGGCTGGCGCGCGCCAGCGGTATCGGGCCTGCGGCTGCAGCGGCTGCAGCAGCCAGCGCCGCCAGCCGTTGAGAAAGCACCCACCAGCCCCGCCATGCAACTGCGCACCGATCAACTCAGCGCCCATCTGGCGCGCGGCCTGCAGCGCCTGTACACCGTCCACGGCGACGAGCCGCTGCTGGCGCAAGAGGCCGGTGACGTGCTGCGCGCCGCAGGCCGGGCGGCCGGTTTTGCCGAGCGCAAGGTGTTTGTGGTGGCGGGCGCGCATTTCGACTGGTCGGGGCTGTTGGGGGCATCGCAGGCGATGAGCCTGTTTGCCGACCGCCAGTTGATCGAGATCCGCATCCCCGGCGGCAAGCCCGGCAAGGACGGGTCCGAGGCCCTGCAGCGCTACTGCCGGCAGCTCAGCGACGAGGTGCTGACCCTGGTGCACCTGCCCAAACTGGACCGCCAGCAGCAGCAGGCCGCCTGGTTCACCGCGCTGGACGCGGCCGGCGTGATGCTGCGGGTGGACGCCGTGGACCGGCGCGCGCTGCCGGCCTGGATCGCCCAGCGCCTGGCCGCGCAGGGCCAGCGAGTGGCCGAGGGCGAGGCCGGCCAGCAGACCCTGGCCTTTTTTGCCGACCGGGTGGAGGGCAATCTGCTGGCCGCCCACCAGGAGCTGCAGAAGCTGGCGCTGCTGTTCCCGGCCGGCGAGCTGGCCCCCGGGCAGGTGGAGGCGGCGGTGCTCAACGTCGCCCGCTACGATGTTTTCAAGCTGGGTGAGGCGGTGCTGGCCGGCCAGACCCGCCGGGTGCTGCGCATGCTGGACGGCCTGCGCGCCGAGGGCGAGGCCAGCGTGCTGGTGCACTGGAGCCTGGCCGAGGACATCCGCGGCTTGAAGCGCGTCAAGGACGCGATGGGCCAAGGCAAGCCGCTGGCGGTGGCGCTGCGTGAATCCCGCGTCTGGGGCCCCAAGGAGCGGCTCTACGAGCGCGTGCTGCCGGGGCTGTCTGCGGCGCAACTGGCCCATCTGGTAGAGGCCGCCAGCCTGTGCGACGGCATCGTCAAGGGCTTGAAACACCCGCTCTGGCCGCTGGAGCCCTGGGACGCACTGCGCCGCCTGGCGCTGATGCTGGTGCAGGCGGTGCTGCAGGCGGTGGCCAGCCCGGGGTCGCCGCGCGGCAAGGGCGGCCCGGCGCCGGCCAGGCTGCGGCTGGCCTTGGAAGCGCGGTAACTGACCCGGCAAGCGCGGTAGGCGGCGCTGCGGTCAATAGCCGGCGTCGCGCGCCACCCGGTGCGCCAGCGGCCGGCCGCCGGCCAGGGCCTCGATGTTGTGCGCCACCACCGCCGCTGCGCTGCACGCATCGGTCAGCGCGGCGGCATGCGGCAGCAGCGTCACCTGCGGATGCTGCCAGAACCGGTGGCCGGCTGGCAGCGGCTCGGCGTGGAACACGTCCAGCACGGCGTGGCCGATCTGCCCGCTGGCCAGCGCGGCCAGCAGGTCGGCCTCGACCAGGTGCGCGCCGCGCGCCAGGTTGACCAGGCCGGCGCCCGGCGCCATCGCGGCCAGCCAGGCAGCGTCGATCAAGCCCCGGGTCTCGGTGGTCAGCGGCAGCAGGTTGACGACCACCCGGGCCTGGCCGCGCGCGGCGGCCAGCGCTGCAGCGCCGCTCAGCAGGCGCACGCCGGGTGCGGCATCGGTCGCCAGCCCGGCTGACCCGGACCTGCGCCGCCAGGCCTGCACCGGGTAGCCCTGCCGGGCCAGCCGGCCGGCCACCGCCCGGCCCATCTGGCCGTGGCCCAGCACCAGCACCGGCCAGGCGTCGGCGCGGGCCTGGGGCTGGGGCAGCCACAGGCCCTGGGCCTGCTGACGGGCATAGCGGTAGAAGCCCCGGTGCAGCGACAACACCGCCCACAGCGCGGTCTCGGCCATCGCCGCAGCCATCGCCGGGTCAACCATCCGGGCCAGTGGCACGCCGGCCGGCAGGCTGGGGTCGGCCAGCAAGCGGTCCACCCCGGCCCACAGCGACTGGATCAG
>JANLZT010000149.1:0-1820 GCA_031366465.1 Betaproteobacteria bacterium
CAGGCTGGGGCGCGCCTGTGGGGCGCTGAGAAGCGCAGCCCGCATGGCCGCGCGCGCAGCGCGCATCGTTGTCTGACTCGGCGTAATTGTTTGAGCGCAGCGCCCACAGGGCGCGAAGCGAGTTTTACGCCGGGCCATGTGCGTGAGCATCGCAAGGCAGTCGGCGCAGCCGACCGCTCCACCGAAGCGCCCCAGCCTGCCCGCACGCCCCTTTGCCGCCGCCAGCACGCGGCACGCAAAGCAGACGGTGAAAGTCAGCTCAGAGCCCAAAGGGGACAGGCGGTCTGACTCGTTGGTTGACCTCTTTTTGGATGCGGCTTCAGACTGCCGCCTCAACCGAGCGGCGGCGCACTTTGCTTCGCATCGGCAGTGGCAAATCGTCGCGTGCCCCGGCAGACAACAACAACTGTTTGAGCGTCGGCCGCGCGGCCGCTTGCAAGCGCCGCCATTGATCGGCCGGCACCAGCACCGCCGCCTCGGCGCCGCGCCGCGTCACCATCTGCGGGCCATCGGCCAGGCAGGCGTCGAGGAACTCACTGAAGCGCGCTTTGGCGTCTTGGACTGGCCAGGCTTGCATGATTTTCCCCGAATGACGAGTTGAATGACCAGGTTATCAAGAAGCAAGGTCGGCGCGTGGCGCCGGTCCCGGCGCAGGCTGACAAGGCGCCATCGACCTGGCTGGACCGCAACCCTTGGCCTATTGGTAGAAGGCTTCGACGCTGCCCTTGAGCTTGATCATCAGCGGCTGGCCCTTGCGGTCCACCGACTTGCCCGCAGGCACCTTGATCCAGCCCTCGCTGATGCAGTACTCGGCCACGTCGTGGCGCTGCTTGCCGTTGAAGCGGATGCCGATGTCGCGCTGGAACACCGCCGCATCGTGGTGCGGGCTGCGCGGGTCGGTGGACAAATGGTCGGGTAGCTGGGGCAATTGCGGCGTGGGCGGCAGGGTGTCGTCGGTGTTCATGGTGTTCTGGGTGGGCGGGTGGGGTCAGCCGGCCAGGCCGGCATAGACATGCTGCACGTCCTCGTTGGCGTCCAGCGCGGCCAGAAAGGCCTCGACTTCGTCCAACTGCTCGGCGCTCAGGCTGGCGGGCTTGACCGGGTTCTTGGGCCGGTAGCCCAGCTTGGCCGACAGCACCGTGAAGCCTTGGGCCGGCAGCGCGCGGCTGACCAGGTCCAGGTCGCCGGGGTCGGTGAGGAAGAGGTTGACACCGTCCTCGTCGGCCGGCAAAAAATCTTGCGCACCGGCCTCGATGGCGGCCAGCTCGGGATCGGGCTTGGGCTTGGCCCCGGCGCTGGCGGGCTCGGCCTCGATCAGGCCCAGGTGCTCAAAATCCCAGGACACCGCGCCCGCGCTGCCCAGCTGGCCCTTGCGGAACAGCACCCGCATCTCGGACGCGGCGCGGTTGAGGTTGTCGGTCAGGCACTCCACCATCACCGGCACCCGGTGCGGCGCAAAGCCCTCGTACATCGCATGCTCGAAGTGCACCGCCTCGCCCGTCAAGCCGGCGCCCTTCTTGATCGCGCGGTCCAGCGTGTCCTTGGGCATCGACACCTTGCGGGCCTGCTCCATCACCAGCCGCAGCCGGGCATTGGCGCCCGGGTCGGCGCCGTGGCGGGCGGCGATCATGATGTCCTTGGCCAGCTTGCCGAACAAACGGCCCTTGGCATTGGCAGCGAGATCCTTGTGCTTGGCTTTCCACTGCGCGCCCATGGGGGGGTGTCCTGGTGTGGCCGGATCAAGTGCGCGTGGCTTGAGGCTGGCGGTGGCGGGATGGGCGCGGGGCGGTCAGGCCCCTGGCGCACGGCCGGCGGATTCT
>JANLZT010000181.1:0-4619 GCA_031366465.1 Betaproteobacteria bacterium
CGAGTACGAGACCTCCAAGCGCCACTACGCGCATGTGGATTGCCCCGGCCACGCCGACTATGTGAAGAACATGATCACCGGCGCCGCGCAGATGGACGGCGCGATCCTGGTCTGCTCGGCCGCTGACGGCCCGATGCCGCAGACCCGCGAGCACATCTTGCTGGCGCGCCAGGTGGGCGTGCCCTACATCATCGTGTTCCTGAACAAGTGCGACATGGTCGACGACGCCGAGTTGCTCGAACTCGTCGAGATGGAAGTGCGCGAGCTGCTGGACAAATACGATTTCCCCGGCGACGACACCCCCATCATCCACGGCAGCGCCAAGCTGGCGATGGAGGGCGACAAGGGCGTGCTGGGCGAGCAAGCCATCATGAAGCTGGCCGATGCGCTCGACAGCTATATCCCGCAGCCGGTGCGGGCAGTGGACGGCGCCTTCCTGTTGCCGGTCGAAGACGTGTTCTCGATCTCGGGCCGCGGCACCGTGGTGACGGGCCGGATCGAGCGCGGCGTGGTCAAGGTGGGCGAGGAAATCGAGATCGTCGGCATCCGCCCGACCGTCAAGACCACCTGCACCGGCGTCGAGATGTTCCGCAAGCTGCTCGACCAGGGCCAGGCCGGTGACAACGTCGGCATCCTGCTGCGCGGCACCAAGCGTGAGGACGTCGAGCGCGGCCAGGTGCTGTGCAAGCCGGGCAGCGTCAAGCCGCACACCCACTTTACGGCCGAGATCTATGTGCTGAGCAAGGATGAAGGCGGCCGCCACACGCCGTTCTTCAACAACTACCGGCCGCAGTTCTACTTCCGCACCACCGACGTGACCGGCGCGGTGGAGCTGCCGGCGGACAAAGAAATGGTGATGCCTGGCGACAACGTCAGCATCACGGTCAAGCTGATCAACCCGATCGCGATGGAAGAGGGCCTGCGCTTCGCCATCCGTGAGGGCGGCCGCACCGTCGGTGCCGGTGTGGTGGCCAAGATCATCGCCTAGTCAACGATTCAAGCTGCAGGGGCATAGCTCAATTGGCAGAGCGTCGGTCTCCAAAACCGAAGGTTGGGGGTTCGATTCCCTCTGCCCCTGCCAAGCCTGGATCAAATCAGTCTCGCTGAACGCAAAAAATCCCCGGTCGCATTTGCCTCTCAGGCCCTTCCAGGCTGCGGCCCGCAGGCTTTATCAGCCCGGCGGGCCTTGCTGCTGTTGGGGCTGATCGGAATGCAGGCGGTGGACGCAAGCCCGGCGACGCACTAGACAACACACATGGCCACCAACACACAAGTCGAAACGGTTTCCACAGGCGCTGACCGGGCCAAGCTGGCGGCGGCGGCTGCATTGCTGCTGGCGTCCGTCACGGTCTACTACCTGCTGGGCAAGCAAGATCTGTGGCTGCGCGTGCTGGCCCTGCTGCTGCTGCTGGCGGCTGCTGTGGCCACTTTCTTCACGTCTGAGTCGGGCAAGCAACTGATTGCCTTCGGTCGCGATGCCGTGAAGGAGACCAAGAAGGTGGTCTGGCCTGCCCGCAAAGAGGCCATGCAGATGACGGGCTATGTGTTTGCGTTCGTGATCGTGATGGCCTTGTTCCTGTTTCTGACGGACAAGACGCTGGAGTGGGTGCTGTATGACCTGGTCCTGGGTTGGAAGCGCTAGAGAGGTCCGTGCAATGAGCGAACTGATTCCCCAAGTCGACGATGTTGCGCCGGTGCTGCCGGCCGCCCCTGTCACGCCGCTGCGCTGGTATGTGGTGCACGCCTATTCGGGCATGGAAAAGGCCGTCGAGCGCAATATCCGCGAGCGCATTGAGCGCGCCGGCATGCACGACAAGTTCGGCCGCATCCTGGTGCCCACCGAAGAAGTCATCGAGCTCAAGAACGGCAAGAAATCGGTCACCGAGCGCCGCTTTTTCCCGGGCTATGTATTGGTTGAGATGCTGATGGACGACGAGTCCTGGCATTTGGTCAAACACACCAGCAAGGTCACCGGCTTTGTCGGCGGCGCCAAGAACCGTCCCGCGCCTATCTCGGACGCCGAAGTGATGAAGATCGTCAACCAGATGCAGGAAGGTCTGGAAAAGCCGCGGCCCAAGGTGGAATGGACGATAGGCGAATTGGTGCGGGTCAAGGAAGGCCCATTCACCGACTTCAACGGCGCGGTCGAAGACGTCAACTACGAGAAGTCCAAGGTCAAGGTGTCGGTCACGATCTTTGGCCGAGCCACTGGGGTTGAGTTGGATTTTTCGCAGGTAGAGAAGGTCTGAATTTCCAACGGCAGGTGATGTGGCGCGGCCCGGCGCCACCTGTCGATTCAGCAAGCGGGCCGCTTTTGACGAGGAGCTTGACGGCATCCGTGCCCGACAGCGTTTGAACTCGAGGAGCCTCTCATGGCAAAGAAAATCGTCGGCTTTATCAAGCTGCAAGTCCCCGCAGGCAAGGCCAATCCTTCGCCCCCGATCGGCCCGGCGCTGGGCCAACGCGGCCTCAACATCATGGAGTTCTGCAAGGCGTTCAACGCCCAGACCCAAGGTATTGAGCCCGGCCTGAAGCTGCCTGTGGTGATCACCGCCTACGCGGACAAGTCCTTCACCTTCGTGCTCAAGTCGCCACCGGCGTCGGTGCTGCTGAAGAAGGCCGCCAAGATCGACAAGGGCTCGGGCAAACCGCATCTGGAGAAGGTGGGCAAGATCACCCGCGCCCAGCTCGAAGAGATCGCCAAAACCAAGACCAAGGATCTCACGGCCGCCGACATGGACGCTGCCGTGCGCACGATCGCTGGTTCGGCCCGCTCGATGGGCCTCATCGTGGAAGGGGTCTGACATGGCCAAGCTCACCAAGCGCCAGAAGGCAACGGCCGGCAAGGCCGATTCACTCAAACTCTACGGCTTTGATGACGCCATCGCGATCGTCAAAGACTGCGCCAGGGCCAAGTTCGACGAATCGATCGACGTGGCGGTGCAACTCGGCATCGATGCCAAGAAGTCGGACCAGGTGGTGCGCGGCGCCGTCGTGCTGCCCAACGGCACCGGCAAGACCAAGCGGGTGGCGGTGTTCGCCCAGGGCGCCAAGGCTGAAGAGGCGCGCGCCGCTGGCGCCGACATCGTTGGCATGGACGACCTGGCCGCCGACATCAAGGCCGGCAAGATGGATTTCGACGTGGTCATTGCGTCGCCTGACACGATGCGCGTGGTCGGCACCTTGGGCCAGATCCTGGGCCCACGCGGCCTGATGCCCAACCCCAAGGTCGGCACGGTGACGCCCGACGTGGCCACCGCAGTGCGCAATGCCAAGGCCGGCCAGGTGCAGTTCCGGGTCGACAAGGGCGGCATCATCCACGGCACCATTGGCCGCCGCTCGTTCGACAGCGACAAGCTCAAGGGCAACCTGGCGGCGCTCTTGGATGCATTGACCAAGGCCAAGCCGGCTGCCAGCAAGGGCGTGTACCTGCGCAAGCTGGCGGTGTCGTCGACCATGGGCGTGGGCGTACGCGTGGATATGCAGTCGCTGACGGCCGCTGCGGCCTGAGCCTTTGAATGTGATGCCCTGGCGCGTGTCTGGCGCGAGGGTGATGAATTGGTGGGCTGAGACTGGATGTGCGGTGATCCCTGCGGATCACCGCACGCCTGCCGAAGCGGCCGGGCTTGCCAGCCTGGCTGGTGGGGTGAGGTGGCGTGCCACCAGCCTCGGGCCATCCAAGACCGTTGGCGAGGCATCACCTTTCGCGAGGTGTTTCTCTTAATCGGTCGCCGCCCATTGCCAAGTGGCTGGCGTCTGGCCAACGCAGATGGCGGTCCCGCCTGAAGGACAAGGATTTGCTTGGGCGCGAGCCCAGGCAGGTCGGATGCCGGATGGTTTGGTCGCTGCAACCTGGATGCACCGTGCGGCCCTGGAGACAGGGCGGGCGGTGCTTGTAAGTGAGGAGCAGACCTTGAGTCTCAATCGCAACGAGAAAGCGGCCGTGGTCGCGGACGTGTCGGCGCAAGCTGCACGCTCGCAGACACTCGCGCTGGCCGAGTACCGTGGCCTCACCGTTGAACACCTGAACAAGCTGCGCAAGGACGCGCGCGAGAAGGGTGTGTATCTTCATGTGCTGAAGAACACACTCGCTCGCCGCGCCGTTGCCGGCACCCCGTTCGAGGTGGCATCGGAGACCATGTCCGGCCCGCTGATTTACGGCTTTTCAGAGGACGCTGTCGCTGCCGCCAAAGTCATCGCTGACTTTGCCAAGGGCAATGACAAGCTGGTCATCAAAGGTGGCGCCTACGCGGGCAAGTCGCTGAGCGCTGACGGGGTCAAGGCCCTGGCAGCCATCCCGAGCCGCGAAGTGCTGATCGCCCAGATCGCTGGCTTGCTCAAATCGCCGATCCAGCGATTTGCCGCAGTGCTGGCCGCTCTGGCCGAGAAGCGGGCCCCGGTGGCAACTGAAGCGGCACCTGCCGCAGACGCCCAAGCGGCACCTGCTGCGGACGCCGAAGCGACACCTGCTGCTGACGCCCAAGCGGCACCTGCTGCTGACGCTGCCCAAGCCCCGGCCGCTGCCTGATCCGACCCCCGTATCCAAACCATTTTTCAGAATCGAGAAACCCAAATGGCATTCGACAAAGACGCATTCCTGACGGCCATGGACAGCATGT
>JANLZT010000196.1:0-1811 GCA_031366465.1 Betaproteobacteria bacterium
TGAACCAGGGCGATGTGGGCGCGCTGATCTTCCCCAGGCCCGACGAGTGCCGCAAGCTGGCCGGCCTGGCGGACAGCGTTCCCTTGCCCGAGGTGCTGCACCACCCTTTGGTTCGGGCCTTCTTCCAAGCCCTGGCCGACCAGCTATGGCAGGGCGCCACCGGCAGCGCCAGCCGGGTGGCGCGGCTGCATGTGCTGGCCGAGCCGCCGGCCATCGATGCCGGCGAGATCACCGACAAGGGCTCGATCAACCAGCGCGCGGTGCTGACGCACCGGGCATCCCTGGTCGAGGCCTTGTACCAAGGCCGCCAGGCCGACCCCTTCCTGATCCTGCCCAACAAGTCCTGAACTGGAGCGACACGCGATGAACATGCAAGGTCAATCAGCCATCGTCACCGGCGGTGGGTCGGGCTTGGGGGGCGCCTACAACGTGGCCCGGCTGGCAGCGGCCCGCATCGCCACGCTGGCGCCGCTGGACGATGCCGCCAACTCCGGCGAGCGCGGCGTGATGGTCAATACCGCGTCGGTGGCGGCCTTCGACGGCCAGGTCGGCCAGGAGGCTTATTCAGCCAGCAAGGGCGGCGTGGTGGGCATGACCTTGCCGCTGGCGCGCGACCTGGCGCAGTGGGGCGTTCGCGTCTGCACGATTGCGTCAGGGCTGTTTGCCACGCCGCTGCAGAAGCAGTTGCCTGAGGCGGTGCAGCAATCGCTGGCGGCGTCCATCCCCTTCCCCAAGCGCCTGGGCCAGCCGGACGAATTTGCGTCGCTGGCGCTGGAGATCGTGCGCAACGGCCATCTCAATGGCGAGCTGATCCGGCTCGACGGCGCCTTGTGCATGGCGCCGAGATAAGCCCGCCATGGCCACGGTCCACATCCACCGCGTTGACGTGCATTTCGGCGATTGCGACCCCGCCGGCATCGTCTTCTTCCCCAACTTCTCGCGCTGGATGGACCAGTCCTCGCTGGCTTTTTTCATGGCCTGCGGTGTGCCGCCCTGGCGTGAACTGGTCAAGACCCGGGGCATCGTCGGCACGCCGCTGCTGGAGATCCACACCAAGTTCTTGAAGGCCGTCACTTACGGCCAGACGATCGAGGTGCACACCAGCGTCGAGCACTGGGAGGCCAAGACCTTCCGCCACCGGCATCGGGTGTTTCGTGGCGATGAGCTGATGTGCGAGGGCACCGAGGTGCGGGCCTTCATCACCCGCGACCCCACCAACCCCGACCGCCTCAAGGCGATCCCCATCCCCGAAGACATCAAGGCGCTCTGCCTCTGATCCCCGTCCTGCCCCTTGGAGACACCATGAAACTGATCCACAAGACCCTGGTGGGCGCCGTTGCTGCCCTGCTGACCACGCTGCCGGCATTGGCCGACGTGACCGTGGGCATCTCGCTGCCGCTGACCGGCCCGGCCTCGGGCCTGGGCATCCCGATGCAAAACTACTTCAAGCTCTGGCCCAGCACGATTGCCGGCGAGAAGTTGAACGTCATCATCCTCGACGACGCCACCGACCCGACCAAGGGCGTGCAGAACGCGCGCAAGTTCGTCACCGAGGACAAGGTCGACATCATCATCGGCTCAGCCGCCACGCCGGTGGCAGCACCGATGGCCGAAGTGGCCGCTGAGAGTGGCACGGTGCAATTGGCGGCGTCACCGGTGGGCCTGCCGCCCGGCAAGGATGCCTGGACCTTCCGCCTGCCGCAGTCCAACGACGTGATGGCCTTTGCGGTGATCAACCTGATGAAGAAGCAGGGCGTCAAGACCATCGGCTTCCTGGGCTATACCGACGCTTACGGTGAGCTGTGGCTCAA
>JANLZT010000311.1:0-12740 GCA_031366465.1 Betaproteobacteria bacterium
GGGGATGGCGCCGCGCAAGTCCAGCAGCGTGTGCAGCTTGATGGCCGCCTTGGTCGATCGAAACGGCGCCCACTCGAAAAGACTCAAACACAGATCGACGGTGCTGGAGTCCAGCGCATAGACCGTGTTGTCCAGATCGAGACCGAGCGCAGACTCGCTCGCGTACACCTTGCGAGCGCGACGGATCAGCACTGCGGCGAGGTCCGACCAGATCAACCAATTGCGCGACTCGTTGGCGTCGGCCAGCGTGGAGCGCTTGACCGCCGAGCGAAATCCCATCGCGTACAACTTGCTGGCATTGGCCGACAGGCTGGCCTCGATGTCGCGCAGGCTCTCGCGCCATGTGAGTTGCGCGAAGGCCATGGCGCGGAACTGCTCGGCACACGACAGCGCGCGCACGCCCGAGTGGCCGCCGTAGCGTTGCACGATGCGCGCAACGCTGGTCCAAGGTACGAACTCCATGACCTGCGCGAACAAGGTCTTGCCGATGTACATGCGGGCTCCCCGTGGCTGCAAAGCCAGGGAAAGTACGCAGTTCTTGGAAATCGAAGTTCAAGTCGGCACCAAACGAAATCAGCCTGCAACCCGCGCCAATGCTTGATATCAGGCTTGGCGCGGCACATTTAACCGGACAGTAGTGATGAACAGATATGAAAGAATCGTACACTTTTAACCCTCAAGCCACTGTCCGGATCTGCAAGGGTCGCTTCCGCTGCCGCATCGTCATCCAGCACCGCAGGCTAGTCGAAGGCGGTGCCCGCATTGCCCGCGACGGCGCGCTGCCGATCAACACCAATGGCGGGCAACTCTCGGGCGGTCGCACCCACGGCCTGGGCTATGGGCACGAGGCCTGCACCCCGCTGTGGGGCCGAGGCGGTGCGCGCCAGCGGTGGCGGCCTCGCGGGGTGGCCCGCTGGGTGGCAGCCTGTTGCTTGTGAAAGCGTGACATGACGGGCAACAAGCTCGTCATCGGCGCCGGCCAGGCCGGCCACCAACTTGATGGGTTGACGGCTGGGGAGCCCCGCATGAAAGCTGCTGTGATCCCCGAGCGCGGCGCCGCGCCGCTGGTGGCTGAGTTCCCCGAACCCGGGCCGCGCGACGGCGCGGTGCTGATCGATGTGGACACCGCCGGCCTGGGCGGCTGGGACGTGCTGGGCGCCTACCGGCTGGGCGTCGGCTTCCCCTGCGTGATCCGGGGCGAGGGCGTGGGCCGCAACCCGGCCGGCCAGCGCGTCTACTTTGGCGAGCGCTCAGTGCAGCCGTTTGGCGCCTGGGCCGAGCGCAGGCTGGTGCCAGCCGAAGAAGTGTGGGCCGTGCCCGATCACATCGACGACCAAACCGCCTTCAGCATGGGCATCGCCGCCACCGGCGCACTGGTGCCGCTGGCGGCGGCCCACCTCCAGCCGTGCGAGAACCTGCTGGTGCTGGGCGCCAGCGGCGTGCTGGGCCAGATCGCGCTGCAACTGGCGCGCCGCCTGGGCGCCGGGCAGGTGGTGGGGGCGGCGCGGTCAGCCGATGCCTTGCACAGGCTGCAAGCCGCCGGCCTGACCGATGCGGTGGTGACGCTGGGCAGCTGCGACGATGTGGCAGCGCTCAAGGCCGCCAGCCAGGGCGGCTTCGACATGGTGCTGGATCTGGTCTGCGGCCCGCCCGTGCTGGCCGCGCTGAAGGCCACCCGCTGGGGCGCCCGCATCATGACCGTGGGCACGGCGGCCGGCCGCCAGCTGCAACTCGACATGGCCGATTTGCTGTTCCGCAGCCTGTCAACCATCGGCACCGGCCAGCGCCCGCTGGCCGACCGGCAATCGATCTGGCGCCGCCTGCTGGCAATGGACAGCGCGCAAAAGATCCTGATCCCCTATGCCGATTTTGCGTTTGACGATGCGGCCGGCGCCTGGGCCGCGCAGGTGGCGGGGCCACATGCCAAGGTGACCGCGCGGGTGCGCTGACAGCTTGGCAGTGGCCAGGATTTCGGGCAGGCTTGGCTGTAGCGCGCGGCGTCCAGCGCGACAGCGCCCGAGCCGCACGCGCGCGCCCCTGCCGGCCCCCACTTGGAGAACCACCATGGTCAGCAAGAACACGATTTGCCTGTGGTACGAAGGCACCGCCCTGGATGCCGCGCGCTTCTATGCCGAGACCTTCCCGGACAGCCAGGTCGGCGCGGTCCAGCACGCCCCGGGCGACTATCCCTCGGGTCAGCAGGGCGATGTGCTGACCGTGGAATTCACCGTGATGGGCATTGCCTGCCTCGGCTTGAACGGCGGCCCGACCTTCAAGCACAGCGAGGCCTTCTCCTTCCAGGTGGCTACCGACGACCAGGCTGAGACCGACCGCCTGTGGCACGCCATCATCGGCAACGGCGGCCAGGCCAGCGCCTGTGGCTGGTGCAAGGACCGCTGGGGCTTGTCCTGGCAGATCACGCCGCGCGCGCTGATGGCGGCAATCAGCGATGCCGATCCTGCGGCAGCCAAACGCGCCTTCCAGGCGATGATGCAGATGACCAAGATCGACATCGCCGAGATCGAGGCGGCCCGCCGCGGCTGACAGCCACCCGCTGCGGGTGCCCCCGGCACCCACGCCCATCCCCGGGTATCGCCGCCTTCGATGCCGGCCATCGACAGAAAGCGTGGTGGCCTGAGCCTGGCCGTCTCGTATGGTCAGCGCCAGCGCGGCGCATCGGCCGCGCCCGGAGACCAGCATGCAACAGGATCGACGCGCGGCACTCAAATTGGCCGCGACCGGCTCCGCCACCGCAGCCCTGTGGGCCCTCGGGCTCGACGCTGCCCAGGCGCAGACGGCTGACGCCAGCCTGCCCGACAGCGCGCGCATCCTGGTGGGCTACCCACCCGGCGGCGCCATCGACCTGATCGCGCGCCGCCTGGCCGACAGCCTGTCCGGCAAGCTGGCGCGCACCGTCATCACCGACAACCGCCCCGGCGCGGCAGGCCGCATCGCGGTGGACATGGCGATGCAAAGCCCGGCCGACGGCAGCACGCTACTGATGTGCCCGTCCGGGGTGCTGACGATCAACCCGCACACCTACAAGAAGTCGAACTACGACCCGTTCAAGGACTTCACCGCGCTCAGCCTGGCGGCGCTGGTGGACTTCGGCTTCGCGGTCGGTCCGGCGGTGCCGGCCGATATCGGCAACCTGGCCGAGTTCGCGGCCTGGGCGCGCAAGCAAGGCCCGGGCAAGGTCAGCTTCGGGTCGCCGGCAGCCGGTGCACCGCCGCACTTCGTGGGCGACGTGTTGAGCCGGCACATGAACCTGGGCCTGACGCATGTGCCCTACCGCGGCGGCGGGCCCGCACTCAACGATCTGATGGGCGGGCAGATCCACGCCCTGGTGCTGAGCCTGGGCGACCTGGTGCAGAACGCGCGCGCCGGCAAGCTGCGCCTGCTGGCCAGCACCGGGCCCAGGCGGTCGCCTTTCTCGCCCGAGCTGCCCAGCTTTGCCGAGCAAGGCGTTCCCGGGCTGGAAGTGCGTGACTGGTTCGGTGTCTTCATCGTCGGCAAGCCGGCACCGGCAGCAGCAGCGCGGGCCAGCGCGCTGGTGCGCGAGGCGCTGGCGTCGCCGGCCTATGTGCGGGGGGTCAACGCGCTGAGCATCGAGCCCACAAGCTCCACCGCGCAAGAAGTTGATCGCCTGGTGCAGGAGGACTACCGGCGCTGGGGCGCGATCGTCAAGGCCTCAGGTTTCGTGGCCGATGTCTGATCGGGCCTGCGGCGGCCCATCGGCGGCGCCTGACATGCGGGCCACCTGCTCGTGAACGAGTTGGCGCAGCCATTGGTGGGCGGGGTCATGCATGCGGTGCGGCGGCCAGGCCATCAGCTCCACCAGCGCCGGCATCTCGAACGGCATCTCGACCAGGCGGACCGGGTGCAGGCGTGCAAAGTGGGCCGCTTGCCGACGGTGCAAGGTAGCAATTCGTTCGGTTCCCTGCAACAGCGGGGGAACCATGCTGAAGCTGTGCACCGTCATCTCGATACGGCGCTGCCGCCCGTGGCGCGGCAAAAACCATTCCTCGAAAGCCACGCTGTCCTCGTCGCCAAAGCGCACCGCCAGGTGGCCCAGGTCGTAATAGCGGTCCAGCGTCAGCATGCCCGGGCCGACGCGCGGGTTGTCCTGGCAGACCAGGCACACATGGGTGTCGCGGAACAGCTCCAGACGTGGCGCCTGCGACGCTGTCAGGTAGAGCTCGGGCATGAAGAGCAAGTCGACCTCGCCGCGCTGGAAGCGCTCGAAGACATCGCGGCCCGGGTTGCGAATGTCCAGCCGCAGGCCCGGCGCCAAGGCAGCCGCATGCCGCGCCACATCGGCCAGGAAAACCGTGATGGCGTAGTCGGACGCGCACACCACAAAACGCCGCTCGGCGCTGGCCGGATCGAAGCCCGGCCGCCGCGCCAGCGTGGTGCGGGCCAGGCCCAGCACCTGGCGCACCGGTTCGATCAGCGTCTCGGCCAGCGGCGTGCGCGCCAACTGGCGCCCCACCGGCACCAGCAACTCGTCGCCAAAGTAGTCGCGCAGCCGGGCCAAGGCCGCACTGCAGGACGATTGCTCGATGTGCAGCCGCGCGGCCGACTGGGTGACATTGCATTCCTCCAGCAACACATCCAGGGCGACAAGCAGGTTGAGGTCGAAGCGGTCGAGGCGCATGGCGGCGGTGGGATCGCGGCCAAAGACGGGGCCGGGAATCCAGCCAGGCAACGCGGGCTGGCGATGGTAACCGCCGACACGACCTTGCTCGACGGGCTGGACGCCAGCGCCCGGCGTGCCAGCCCGGCCCGGATTTCCACCTTTATTCGATCACCCCACACAACCCTGCCCCCATGACCGCCAACACCCTCGACCCTTCGCTCATCGAACACATCGCCACACCGCAGCAGAGTGCGCCGGCAGCCCTGACGACAGGCCCCACCGACGCGAGCGCGGGCTTGAAGTTTCCGGACATCCTGATCTACCGCGGCTACTCGGCGCCGGTGCGCATGGAGGCCGATGTCTACGACCTGGAGGTCCAGGGCCGCATTCCCGAAGGCCTGAACGGCGTCTACTACCGCAACAGCGCCGACCCGCAATACCCGCCCTTGCTGGGCACTGACCTGTTCCTGAATGGCGACGGCATGGTCCACATGGTGCGGCTGGACCACGGCCATGCTGACCTGAAGACCCGCTACGTCAAGACCGAGAAGCTGGCGCTGGAGCGCCAGGCGCGGCGGGCGCTGTTCGGCGCCTACCGCAATGCGTTCACCGACGACCCGTCGGTCAAGGGCAAGGACAACGGCACCGCCAACACCGCGATGCTGTGGCACCACGGCAAGCTGTTTGCACTGAAAGAGTCGCAGCGGCCGATGGAACTCGACCCGGACACGCTGGCGACCAAGGGCCTGGCTGATTTCGGCGGCAAGTTGACGAGCAAGACCTTCACCGCGCATCCCAAGATCGATCCGCACACCGGCGAGTGCATCGCCTTTGGCTACAACACCGGCGGCGTGGCCAGCAATCAGATCGAAATCTTCACCATCAGCAAAGCAGGCGAGTTGCTGCGCACCGAGGTGTTGGAAGCACCCTACCCGTCGATGATCCACGACTGGCATGTGTCGCAGAACTACCTGGCCTTCACGATCTGCCCGATGGTCTGCGACTGGGAGCGTGTGCAACGCGGCGAGCCCTATTTCCACTGGGATTCCACCAAGAAGACCCACATCGCCATCATCCCGCGCAAGATCGGGGTCAAGGGCGTGCGTTGGTACACCTGCCCCAAGGTGGCGATGCAGACCCACACCTTCAACGCCTGGGAGGAGGGAACCACCCTGAACCTGGACCACTTTGTCACCGGCTCAGGCTGGTTGAGCCAATTCCCTGATCTGCACGACCCCCATGCCAAGGAGAAGCCACCGTTCGGTGAGCGTTGGTCCTTTGACCTGGCCAGCCCGAAAGACAAGTTCGTCATCCAGCGCTTGATCGACCACATCGGCGAGATGCCGGTGGTGGACCCGCGCTACCTCACCCAGCGCACCCGGCATTTCTTCTTCGGCAGCTTCAACCCGGCGCTGGGCCCGATGCTGCCGCTGGCGGCCAAGGGCCCGCCCTTCACCTGCCTGGGCCACTATGACGAGGCGGCCGATGCACTGCAGTTCTATTACGCCGGCCCTAACGCGGCGCCTGAGGAGCCTTGCTTCGTGCCCAAGCACCCCGACGCACCCGAAGGCGATGGCTGGTTGTTGACGATGGTCGGGCGGCGGTCGGAGAACCGCACCGATCTCGTCATCCTCGATTCACTGCACCTGGACCGTGGGCCGGTGGCCATCATCAAGTTCCCTTGCCGTGTGCACGAAGGTTTTCACGGCGTCTTCGTGCCCGCCAGTGGCGACCCCGCATGAGTGCCGACGCCAAGAGACGCAGGCCACGGTGTGGAGCTTCTGGGTCGTCACCGAGGTCGAGAAGCCGCTGCTGTTTGCGGCCGCCAACCGCAAGTTGTTCGCCGAAGGTGTACGCGATGAATCCTTGGTGCAACTGGGCCTGGCCAAGCTGGACCGGCCGCTGAAGGTGCTGGACGCGCACCTTGCCGACACGCCTTGGCTGCTGTGCGGGCGCTTCACGGTGGCTGACCTGAACGTGGCCACGGTGATGGACCTGGCGCCCCAATGCGGCATTGCGCTGGATGCCTGGCCGCAGGTTCAGGCCTGGCACCAGCGTTGCCTGGCGCGGCCAGCGGCAGCGGATTGGCAGGACGTCAGCTTCTCGATCCCCAGGCCGCCTGAGATGGCGGGCTTGTTGAAGATGTTTCTATAGCCTCGCAGAGTTGCTTGGGCCAAGGCACCTTGCACATGGCTTCAAGCGAGCGCGCTGCACCGCCAGGCTGGCGTCCAGGTGGCTGCCAAAGCCTGCGGGCGGTGGCGGCCGTTGCCGCGCCCCGCCACGCCATGCTGATGGCCAGCCAGACGTCGCAGGGCCACCTCGACAGCATGGACCGCAGTGGCATCGACGCCGCCGTGCTGTTCCCCACCTATGGGTCCTACCTGGTCAGCATCGACAGCATGGACAGCAGCCTGGCGCATGCGTTTGGGCGCGCCTACAACGACTGGTTGCGCGACTTTTGCCGGGCCGCACCCAAGCGCCTGATCGGCGTGGGCCTGATCGCCCGGCACGAGCGGCGCAGATGGTGGCCGAGGCGCGGCGCATCGCGGCCTTTGGCTGGACCACGGTGGTGATCCGGCCCAACCCGGTGCGCGGGCGCAGCCTGGGCCACCCGGACTACGCCCCGTTCTGGCAGGCCTGCGAGCAATTGCGGCTGGCAGTGGCGGTGCACGGGGGCACCCATGCCCGGTTGGTGTCGGCCGGGGCCGACCGCTTTGACATGCATGCCTGCTCACACACTACCGCTTGCCTGCAGGGTCGGAGGCGCCGGCTGCGGCTGCAGGCGCGCCAAGCGCCTGAAGCCTGTTCAGCCGTTCAGCCGTTCAGCCGATCAACGAGCGCGGCGTGGCTTGACGGGCCTGCAAGGCCTGGGCGTACAAGGCCAGGTAATCGCGCGCCGGGCCGGCCCATGACAAATCCTGGGCCATGCCGCGGGCCTGCAGCGCGGCCCAGGCCGGGGCGTCACGGCGCGCAGCCACCGCGCGCAGCACGCAGGCCTGCAGCGCGCCGGGGGTGGCGGCATCAAAGGCAAAGCCGGTCTGGTGATCGGGCTGACGGCCCCGGGGGTCGTCCAACACGGTGTCGGCCAGCCCGCCCACCCGGCGCACGATCGGCACGGTGCCGTAGCGCAGGCCATAGAGCTGCGTCAGCCCGCAGGGCTCAAACCGCGACGGCACGCCGATGGCGTCGGCGCCGGCCACCATCTGGTGGGCCCGCAGCTCGTCGTAGCCGATGTGCACCGCCACCCGGCCGGGATGGGCCAGCTGGGCCCGCCGCAGCGCGGCCTCCAGCGCCGGCTCGCCGGTGCCCTGCAAGGCCAGTTGCACGCCTGCGGCCACCAGCCCGGGCAGCGCGGCCAGCACCAGGTCCAGGCCCTTCTGGGCTGTCAAGCGGCTGACCACCGTCAACAGCAAGGCGTTGTCATCGGCGGCCAGGCCCATCAAGGCCTGCAGGGCCAGCCGGCAGGCCCGCTTGCCGGCGGGCTGGGCGGCGCTGTAGCGCTGGGCGATGGCCGGGTCGGTGGCCGGGTCCCACACCGCCGGGTCGATGCCGTTGAGGATGCCGCTGACATCGGCCGCCCGGCCGCGGATCACACCGTCCAGGCCACAGCCAAACTCGGACGCGGCGATCTCGCGGGCATAGGTCGGGCTGACGGTGGTCACCCGGTCGGCAAACTTGAGCCCGGCCTTCATGAACGACAACTGGCCGTGAAACTCCAGCCCGGCCGGTGACAGGTAGCGCGCGCCCAGGCCCAGCAGCGGCCAGTCCTGCTGCGGGAACAAGCCCTGGAAGGCCAGGTTGTGCACCGTGAAGACCGATGCCGCCTGGGTCGGCCGGTGGTCGGCGATGTAGGCGCAGGCCATCGCGGCATGCCAGTCATGGGCATGCACCACCTCGGGCACCCAGTCGGGGTCGGCGTCGTCGGCGGCCAGGTGGGCGGCCACCCAGCCCAGCAGCGCAAAGCGCTGCAGGTTGTCGGGCCACTCGCTGCCGTCGCTGGCCTGGTAGGGGCTGCCCGCCCGGCGGTAGAGGTGGGGTGCGTCGATCACATAGACCGGCAGGGCCTGGCCGGCCAGCCGGCCCAGCAACAGCCGCACTCGCAGGGCGCCAAAGCAGGCACCGATATCGACCACCTGGCGGGCCGACTGCAGCGCGTCCAGGATGGCCGGCAGGCCGGGCAGCAGCAGCCGCACATCGGCACCTTGCGCGGCCAGGGCCGGCGGCAGCGCCGCCACCACATCCGCCAGGCCACCGGTCTTGACCAGCGGGTAGACCTCGGCCGCCACATGCAGCACCCGCAGCCCGGCGGCCGGCCGGGCAGCTTGGCCGGGATGGCCGGCTTGTTGCTTCACCCCGGCCATCAGCTCTGCAGGGCCTGCAGCATCGCCTTGGTGACCAGCGTCACCCCTTGCTCGCTGCGGTGGAAACGCCGTGCGTCCTCATCGGCATCCTCACCGATCACCAGGCCGTCCGGGATGTGGCAGCCGCGGTCCACCACCACCTTGGTCAGGCGGGCGCCGCGGCCCACCTGCACCTCGGGCAACAGCACGCTCCAGTTGACCTGGCTGTGGGAGTGCACCCGCACGCTGGAGAACAGCACCGAGCGGAACACGCTGCCCGAGACGATGCAGCCGCCCGAGACCATCGATTCCACCGCCATGCCGCGCCGGTCGGGCTGGTTGTGCACAAACTTGGCCGGCGGCAGCTGGGCCTGGTAGGTCCAGATCGGCCAGCGCGTGTCGTAGAGGTTGAGCTCAGGGTCGGTGGCGGTCAGATCGATGTTGGCGTCCCAGTAGGCATCGATGGTGCCGACATCGCGCCAGTAGGGCTCCAGGCCCAGCTTGGTGCCCACGCAGCTCATGTCGAAGGGGTGGGCCACCGCCTGGCCGGCGCGCACCGCCGCCGGGATGATGTCCTTGCCAAAGTCGTGGGTCGAGTTGGGGTCGGCCAGGTCGCGCTCCAGGGCTTTGTACAGGTAGCGCGCATTGAAGATGTAGATGCCCATGCTGGCCAGGCTGCGCTCGGGCTTGCCCGGCATGGCCGGCGGGTTGGCGGGCTTCTCGACAAACTCGATGATGTTGCGGTCTGCATCGATGGCCATCACGCCAAAGGCGCTGGCTTCGGCGCGATCGACCTCGATGCAGCCCACCGTGCATTCGCGCCCCAGCGCCACATGGTCGGCCAGCATCAGTGCGTAGTTCATCTTGTAGATGTGGTCGCCGGCCAGCACCACCAAATAATCGGCACCGTAAGCGGCCAGGATGTCCTGGTTCTGGTAGACGGCGTCGGCGGTGCCGCGGTACCAGCTTTCTTCGTCCACCCGCTGCTGGGCCGGCAGCAGGTCGACAAACTCGTTCATCTCGGATTTGAGGAATGCCCAGCCGCGCTGCAGATGGCGCAACAGGCTGTGGCTCTTGTACTGGGTGATCACGCCGATGCGCCGGATGCCCGAGTTGAGGCAATTGCTGAGCGCAAAGTCAATGATGCGGAACTTGCCGCCAAAGTAGACCGCCGGCTTGGCGCGGCGGTCGGTCAGGTCTTTCAGGCGGCTGCCACGGCCGCCTGCCAGCACCAGCGCCACGGCGCGCTTGGGCAGGTCGAAAGGGGATGCGATTTCACTGTTGGGCATGGGCTTGTCTCCACCGTCCACGGTCTCATTGCCAGCACCCACTGCCAGCAACAACGTGGCTTCAAGATGCATGGTGCCACGGCCTGCGCTCAATTTCAGGCCGCCAAGGCATGAATAATGCTGGCAACCTTGGGGCCCAACTTGGCTTGGGTCCGCCCAGCTCGCGCCGCCGCCAAGTGCCCAATGTCTGCCTCACCCAAAAACCTCCATGAGTGAAATCTTCCTGCCGCCAGCGGTGGCCCCTGACAGCCTGGCCGCCCGCGTCGAGCGCCATCTCTTGCACAGCGTGGGCGTGGCGCCGGCCCATGCAACGGCGGCCGACCTGCAAGCCGCCGTGGCGCAGGTGGCGCGGGCCGAGCTGTCGCGCCGCTGGGTGGCCGGCGACGCCGCCGACCGCGCGGCCAAGGCGCGCCGGGTTTACTACCTGTCGATGGAGTTTTTGATCGGCCGCAGCCTGGGCAACGCGCTGGCCGCGCTGGGCCTGGACAGTGCTGCGGCCGGCAGCGTGGGCCAGCATGCCCGCACGCTGGAGGACATCCGCGCCTGCGAGCCCGACGCCGCGCTGGGCAATGGCGGCCTGGGCCGGCTGGCGGCGTGTTTTCTGGATGCGATGGCCAGCGTCGGCCTGCCCAGCTACGGCTACGGCATCCGCTACGAGTTCGGCATGTTTGCGCAAAGCATCCACGGCGGCCGCCAGATCGAACACCCCGACCCCTGGCTGGAGGACGGCACGCCCTGGGAGTTTCCGCGCGCGGCGGTGCACTACCCGGTGCGCTTTGGCGGCTGGGTGGAGCGGGCCGAATCAGCCGTGCCCGGCAGTGAGGCGCTGCCGGTCTGGCGCCATGCCGGCGAGGTGCTGGCCAAGGCCTACGACCATGTGGTGCCGGGCCATGCCACCGAGCGCGTCAGCACGCTGCGGCTGTGGCGGGCCGCAGCACCGGCCCACATCGATCTGCAAGCCTTCAATGCCGGCGACTATGCCCGCGCGGCCGAGTTCAAGAACCAGTTCGAGAACATCTCCTGGGTGCTCTACCCGAATGACAGCACACCGGCCGGGCGCGAGCTGCGGCTGCGCCAGGAGTACTTTTTCACCTCGGCCTCGATCCAGGACATCCTGGCCCGCCACGGGGCCGAGCACGGCAGGCTGGACAACCTGGCCGAGCAGGTGGCGATCCACCTCAACGACACCCATCCGGCCATCGGCGTGGCCGAGCTGATGCGGCTGCTGGTGGACGTGCATGGTTTTGCCTGGGGCCCGGCCTGGGCCATCACCGGCAAGACCTTCAGCTACACCAACCACACCCTGATGCCCGAGGCGCTGGAGACCTGGCCGGTGGCGCTGCTGCAGCAGGTGCTGCCGCGCCACCTGGAGATCATCTTCCGCATCAACCACGATTTTCTGCTGCTGGCCGACGCACTGCGGCCGGGCGACCTGGCCTTCCAGCGCCGGCTGTCGCTGATCGACGAGGGCGCGCAGGGCGGCCAGGAGCGCCGGGTGCGCATGGCGCATCTGGCCATCGTCGGCAGCCACCGGGTCAACGGCGTGTCCAGGCTGCACTCCGACCTGCTGGTGCAGACCATCTTTGCCGACTTTGCCGCGCTCTGGCCCGAGCGCTTCACCAACATGACCAACGGCGTCACGCCGCGGCGCTGGCTGGCCCAGGCCAACCCGGGCCTGGCCGCGCTGCTGGACGAAACCCTGGGCACCGGCTGGCGGCGCGATCTGGACCAGCTCAAGGGCTTGATCCCGCAGGCCGACGATGCCGGTTTCAGACATGCCTTCATGACCATCAAGCAGGCCAACAAGCAGCGGCTGGCCGCACTCATCCACCGCAGCACCGGCATCACGGTCAACCCAGCCAGCCTGTTTGACGTGCAGGTCAAGCGCATCCACGAGTACAAGCGCCAGTTGCTCAACCTGCTGCATGTGGTGAGCCGCTACCAGGCCATCCTGGCCCAGCCCGATGCCCAGCCCGATGCCCAGTCCGATGCCGCTTGGCAGCCGCGCACGGTGATTTTTGCCGGCAAGGCGGCGTCCAGCTACACCAGTGCCAAGAACATCATCCGGCTGATCCACGATGTCGGCCAGGTGATCAACCACGACCCCCGGGTGGGTGACAAGTTGAAGCTGGTCTTCATCCCCAACTACGGCGTGTCGGTGGCCGAGGTGATCATGCCGGGGGCCGATTTGTCCGAGCAGATATCGACCGCCGGCACCGAGGCCTCGGGCACCGGCAACATGAAGCTGGCGCTGAACGGCGCGCTGACCATCGGCACCGACGACGGCGCCAACATCGAGATCCGCCAGAACGTCGGCGACGACAACATCTTCATCTTCGGCAAGCTGGCGCATGAGGTGGCGGCGATGCGCGCCGCCGGCTACCAGCCGCTGCGTCTGTACGAGGCCGATGCGCAGTTGAAGGCGGTGCTCGACAGCATTGCCGGCGGCGCCTTTTCGCCCGACGAGCCGGC
>JANLZT010000344.1:0-2752 GCA_031366465.1 Betaproteobacteria bacterium
ACTGCAAGGGCGGCGTTCACCCCTCCGGGGCCTGCTGACAACAGGCCTGATGGCGCTGGCCAGCCTGCAGGCGATGGCCGCAAGCAACCCGGATGCCTCGTCCTTTGGCAGGCTGGTGGACGACTGGGCCGCGCCTGCTGCGGCGGCGTCGTCCACGGTCAACGCGGCGGTCGACCATCACGAGCTGGCCCTGCGGCAGGCGGTCTTGCAGGCCACCTGGCCGGCCGACCTGGTGCGGCTGGCCGACGAGTACCTGCAGCACCACGCGCAGCGGCCCTGGGCGGCCGATGCCAGCCGCATCCGCGAGCGCGCGGCGCTGACCGCCAAGCTGTTGCGGCGCGAGGATGTGGCGCTGTTCCGCTCGGCCTTTGCCTTGCCGTCCGAGCGCGGCCTGGCGGCTGAGGACCTGCGCCTGGCGGCCCTGGGGGACGCTGGCGCCGCGCTGCGCCTGGCCGGGCAGGCGCAGCTTGCCGACGCTGCCGGCAGCCAGACCGTGGGCTGGCTGCAGTTTGCAGCGATGCTGGGCAGCGAGCGTGCGGCCTATGAGCTGGCCTTGCACTTCCGGCGCCAGGCCCAGCCGCTGATGGCGTCGCACTACGAGGGCCGCGCTGCCGAGCTGGGCTTCGTGGCCCTGCCCAGCCTGGACCACGGCCGCAAGTAAGGTGATGGATGGTCCAGTCGGGCCGACCCCGGCCGGCCGCCGATCAGTCAGTTCACCAATTGCGCCAGCTCGCCGCGGGCGTAGCGCTGGGCCACTGCCGCCAGCGGCAGGCCCTTGATCTTGCTGCCCTGGCCCTGGCAACCAAACTGCAGATAACGCTGCTTGCAGATGGCCTGGGCCGCGTCGCGCGCGGGTTTGAGGTATTCGCGCGGGTCAAACTTGCCGGGGTTCTCGGCAAAAAACCGGCGGATCGCGGCGGTCATGGCCAGCCGGATGTCGGTGTCGATGTTGATCTTGCGCACGCCGAACTTGATGGCCTCCTGGATCTCCTCGACCGGCACGCCGTAGGTCTCCTTCATGTCGCCGCCGTACTTGCGGATCTCGGCCAGCAGGTCTTGCGGCACGCTGCTGCTGCCGTGCATCACCAAATGGGTGTTGGGGATGCGGCGGTTGATCTGTTTGATGCGCTCGATGGCCAGGATGTCGCCGGTGGGCTTGCGGGTGAACTTGTAGGCGCCGTGGCTGGTGCCGATGGCGATTGCCAGCGCGTCCAGCTGGGTGCGTTTGACAAAGTCAGCCGCTTGCTCGGGGTCGGTCAGCAACTGCTCCATGGTCATCGTTGACTCGGTGCCGTGGCCGTCCTCCTTGTCGCCCTTCATGGTCTCCAATGACCCCAGGCAACCCAGTTCACCCTCCACGGTGACGCCCAGCTTGTGGGCCATGTCCACCACCGAGCGGGTGACCTCGACGTTGTAGTCGTAGCTGGCAATGGTCTTGCCATCGGCGGCGAGCGACCCGTCCATCATCACCGAGCTGAAGCCCAGGGCAATCGCGCCATGGCAGATGGCCGGGCTCTGGCCGTGGTCCTGGTGCATCACCAGCGGCACGTTCGGGTAGGCCTCCAAGGCGGCCTGGATCAGGTGCTTGATGAAATGCTCGCCGGCATATTTGCGGGCGCCGGCGCTGGCCTGCAGGATTACCGGCGCATCCACCTCGGCGGCCGCGTTCATCACCGCCTGCACCTGCTCCAGGTTGTTGACGTTGAAAGCCGGGATGCCGTAGCTGTTTTCAGCGGCATGGTCGAGCAACTGGCGCATCGAGACGAGTGGCATGGCAGATCCTGCGTGATGGGGGATGAACGGGGTGGTGGTGCCGAGGTTGCAGCCCGTGATCAGGCACCGTGAAACCGCGCTGTGAGCGGCTGGGATTGTATCGACCGCTGCCGCCCGGCTGCGTGAAAACGGCCGCTTCGGCGGCCCCGTTGCCGGCCGCTGGCCTCGCGCCAGGTGTGTGATAGCGCACAGACCGCGTGGGCGGGCTTGGGTAGAAGCGGGGCCTTGCCGGCACGCTTGTCTGCCGGCCCTGTCATGCCCTGTCATGCCCTGCCATGCCCTGCCATCTGGACTCTTCGATGAACCCTTCTAGAACTCGGCCCCGGGCCTTTTGCAGCGCCGCAGTGGCCGCGCTGCTGGCCCTGGCGGTGCTGAGCCCCGGCACTGCCGGCGCCACGCCATTGCTGGGCTCGGCCCAGGCCTTTTCAGTGCTGGCGGCGTCAACCATCACCAACACCGGTGCCACCACCGTATGGGGTGACCTGGGCCTCTACCCCGGCACCGCCATCACCGGCCAGGGCAGCCTGCTGGTGGCCGGCACGGTGCATGCCACCGACGGCGTGGCCCAGCAGGCCCAGGCCGATGCGGCGCTGGCCTATGGCGCGCTGGCCGGGCAGGCGGTGAGCTTTGATTTGACCGGCCAGAACCTGGGCGGCCTGACGCTGACCCCCGGTGTCTACCACTTCGCCGATGCGGCCCAGCTAACCGGCACCCTGGTGCTGGATTACCAGGGCCGGTCGGACGCGGTGTTTGTGTTCCAGGTGTTCAGTGCGCTCACTGTGGCCAGCCAGGCGGTGGTTCGTGTCACCCATCCTGGCCTGGCCGGATTGAACGGCCCCGACGGGCTGTTCTGGCAGGTTGGCAGCTCGGCCACCCTGGGCACCGGCAGCCTGTTTGCCGGCAGCCTGCTGGCCGACCAGAGCATCACCCTGCAGACCGGCGCCAGCATCCGTTGCGGCCGGGCGATTGCGCTGCATGG
>JANLZT010000347.1:0-5173 GCA_031366465.1 Betaproteobacteria bacterium
CTGATCGGGCTGTTCAATGTGTTTGGCACCTACGCCGCCGGCTCACTGGGCCAGCGCTGGCCCAAGCGCTACATCCTGTGTGCCATCTACGCGCTGCGCTCGGTGGTGATCAGCATCTTCTTGTGGGCGCCGCTCACGCCGGGGAGCGTCTACCTGTTTGCCGCGACGATGGGGTTGCTGTGGCTGTCCACCGTGCCGCCCACCAACGCGGTGATCGCGCAGATCTTTGGTGTGCAGTACATGTCGATGTTGGGGGGTTTTGTGTTCCTCAGCCACCAGCTGGGCTCGTTCATGGGCGCCTGGCTGGGCGGCCGGCTCTATGGCCTGTTTGGCAGTTATGACGTGGTCTGGGGCCTGGCGGTGGCGCTGGGGGTGTTTGCGGCGCTGATCAACCTGCCGGTGCGTGAGGCCGCCTTGCAGCGGCCCCAGGCCCAAGCCGCATGACGCCGCGGCCGCGCCCGGCGTGGATCAAGGCAGCCGCCTGGGCGGCGGCGGCTGCCGCGCTGACCGGGGTGTTTGCCGCCTACCTGAACCCGCACTTGGTGGTCGATCTGGCCAACCGGGTCTGGGCTTGCTTTTGATGCCGGGCAGCGCCGGGCCGCCGGCCGACCGCCACGCCGACCGTCACGCACAAAGCGAACCCGCCGACTGGCTGCGGCGCTGGGCCCATCTGTTGCCGGCCGGCGCGCCGGTGCTCGACATCGCCTGCGGGCGCGGCCGCCACCTGCGCTGGCTGGCCGGCCGGGGCCACCCGGTGACCGGCATCGACCGCGACGCCAGCGCGCTGGCCAACAGCCTGGATCTGGCTGCGGCCGGCCAGGCCGAGCTGATCCAGGCCGACCTCGAAGGCGGCCCCTGGCCCTGCCCGGGCCGCCAGTGGCCGGTGGTGCTGG
This sequence comes from Betaproteobacteria bacterium, assembly GCA_031366465.1. Classification (GTDB taxonomy): domain Bacteria; phylum Pseudomonadota; class Gammaproteobacteria; order Burkholderiales; family Burkholderiaceae_C; genus Pseudaquabacterium. The sequence goes on from JANLZT010000347.1 coordinate 894, forward strand.
TCACCCACTACCTGTGGCGGCCGCTGTGGCCACAGATCCTGGCCTCGCTGGCGCCGGCCGGGGTGCTGGTCTACGAGACCTTTGCAGACGGTAACCAGAGCGTGGGCAAGCCGTCGCGGGCCGAGTTTTTGCTGCAGCCGGGCGAGCTGATCCTGCGCTGTGCCAGCCTGCAGATCGTCGCCTTCGAGCAGGGTTTTCTCGACCATCCGGCGCGGTTCGTGCAGCGCGTGGTGGCGGTGCAACCGGGATCGGCCGGCGCCCAGCCGGTACGCCATGCGCTGCTGCCGGCAGCCGCGTCCACCGCCCAAACCCCCGGCTAAAGCCGCCCGCTGCGACCGGCTAAAATCGCCGCTTCGCAAGGAATCCGAATGACACCCATTGTTGGCAGCATCGTGGCCCTGGTCACGCCGATGCACGAGGACGGCAGCGTCGACTACCCCGGCCTGCGCAAGCTGATCGACTGGCACATCGCCGAGGGCACCGACTGCATCGGCGTGGTGGGCACCACCGGTGAGTCACCCACCGTCTCGGTCGAGGAGCACTGCGAGATCATCCGCGTCTCGGTCGCGCATGCCGCCGGCCGGCTGCCGATCATGGCCGGCGCGGGCGCCAATTCCACCCGCGAGGCCATCGAGCTGACGCGCTTCTCCAAAGAGGTGGGCGCCGATTGCACGCTGCAGGTGGTGCCCTACTACAACAAGCCCTCGCAAGAGGGGATCTACCAGCACTTCAAGGCGATTGCCGAGGCCGTGGACCTGCCGGTGGTGCTCTACAACGTGCCCGGCCGCACGGTGGCCGATCTGCTGCCCGCGACCGCGCTGCGCCTGGCCCAGGTGCCCGGCGTGGTGGGCATCAAGGAGGCCACCGGCAACGTCGAGCGCGCCGCCCAGCTCATCAAGCATGCGCCGGCCGGCTTCTCGGTCTACTCGGGCGACGACGGCAGCGCGGTGGCCCTGATGTTGCTGGGCGGGCACGGCAATGTCAGCGTCACCGCCAATGTCGCACCCCGGCTGATGCATGAGCTGTGCATGGCGGCCATCGCCGGCAATGTGGCCCTGGCCCGCCAGATCCACCTGCGCCTGCTGGGCCTGCACCAGCAGTTGTTCTGCGAGCCCAGCCCGGCACCGGCCAAATGGGCGATGTCGCGCCTGGGGCTTTGCCGGCCCACCGTGCGCCTGCCGATCACGCCGCTCACCGCCGCCGGCCAGGCGCTGGTGGACGGCGCGCTGCGCGAGGCCGGCCTGACTTGATCCACGACGCTGCTGCGGCCCTGCGCCGGCCAGGCCCTGCAGCCGCCAGCCCGGGCCCCGCGCCCATCCCTTGTGTTCTGATCGGCCGGCTTTGTGGGCGGCCCGACATCGGGGCCCCCTCAGCCCCCTGGAGACCTGCCTCGTGACTTCTGCATTTGCCCTGACCCCGCTGCGCGGCGCCCTGCTGGTGGCCGCGCTGACGCTGGCCGGCTGTTCGACCTTCGACACCATGATGACGGGCGAAAAGCTCGACTACCGCTCGCAGGCCAGCAAGACCCAGTCGCTCGACATCCCGCCCGACCTCACCCAGCTGGCGCGCGATGGCCGCTACCAGCCGCAGTCGGGCGTGGTCAGTGCGTCCACCCTGCGCCAGGGCGGCACCGCACCGGCTGCTGCGGCGGCGGTGGCGGTGGTGGCGCCCACCGCATCCGGCGAGATGCGCATCGAGCGCCAGGGCAATACCCGCTGGCTGGTCAGCAGCCTGCCGCCCGAGACGATTTACCCCTTGCTGCGCAGCTTCTGGGCCGAGCGTGGATTCAGCCTGACCGAAGACTCGGCCGAGACCGGCGTGATGGAGACCGCCTGGGCCGAGAACCGCGCCAAGCTGCCGCAGGATTTTGTGCGCGCCACCATCGGCCGCCTGTTCGACAACGCCTACAGCACCGGCGAGCGCGACCGCTTCCGCAGCCGGGTGGAGCGCACGGCCACCGGCAGTGAGGTCTTCATCAGCCACAAGGGCTTGATGGAGGTCTATGTCTCGCCGCAGAAAGACGCCACGATGTGGCAGCTACGCCCGAGTGACCCCGACCTCGAAGCCGAGATGCTGGCCCGGCTGATGATCCGGCTGGGCGCCAAAGACGATGTCGCCCGCAGCACGGTGGCCGCCGCGCCTGCCGCCGCACCCAAGGCCCGGGTGGCCACGGTGGCCGCCACCGCCGCGATGGAGCTTGACGAGCCCTTTGACCGCGCCTGGCGCCGGGTGGGCCTGGCGCTGGACCGCAGCGGCTTCACCGTCGAAGACCGCGACCGCACCGCGGGCCTGTACTTTGTGCGCTATGTCGATCCCAAGTTTGCCGGCAAGGAAGAGCCCAATTTCTTCGCCAAGCTGTTCAGCAGTGACAAAGATGCGGCAAAACCTCAACGCTACCGGGTGCTGGTCAAGGCCAACGGCGCCAAGTCGCAAGTGACGGTGCAAAACAACCTGGGCGCAGCCGATGACAGCGCGCCGGCACGCCAGATCGTTGGGCGCTTGATCGACGATCTGAAGTAAGGCGCTGCGGCGCCGGGCGCAATGCAAGACAAGCTGCTGCACGGCGTTGCCCAAGACCATGACGCAACGCCGCCTGCTGCTGATCGGCGCCGGCCATGCCCATGCCCAGGTGCTGCGCGACTGGATCACTGCGCCGGTGCCCGGCGTGGACCTGATGCTGGTCTCGCCCAGCTCGCTGGCGCCCTACTCGGGCATGGTGCCGGGCTGGCTGGCCGGCACCTACCGCTTCGAGGACATCTGCATTGACTTTGCAGCGCTGGCCGGCGCCGCTGGTGCCCGGCTGCTGATCGATGAGCTGGTCGCGCTGGATCCGGATCAACGCCAAGCCCATCTGGCCAGTGGCCTGGTGCTGGGCTACGAGTTGCTGTCGATCAATGTCGGCTCCACCCTCAGGCCACCCGCGCTGGCCGGGCCGGGCCAGGTGCTGGCGCTGCGGCCCCTGGGTGAACTGCGCCAGCGCTGGGAGGCGCTGCTGGCCAAGCCGGCCTTCGCGCCCGGCCGCCAGCCCCTGCAGGTGACGGCGGTGGGCGGCGGCGCGGCCGGTGTGGAGGCCTTGCTGGCGGTGCTGGCCAGCCTGCGTCTCCGCCACGCCGGGCGGCTGGTGCAGGGGCGCTTGATCAGCCGGGGCGGCCTGCTGCCGTGCATGGCGGCTGGCGCGCGCCGGGCCGCCTTGGCCGCATTGGGCGCGGCGAGTGCCGAGGTGATGACCGACACCGCTTTCGATCCCGCCAGCCCGCACGGCGCACCCGACCTGCTGCTGTGGGCCACCGGTGCCCTGGCGCATGCCTGGCAGGCCAACAGCGGCCTGACGGTGAGCGCCAGTGGCTTCATTAGCATTGATGCCCAGCTGCGGTCGCTGTCGCACCCGCAGGTGCTGGCGGTGGGCGATTGCGCCCACTGGGCCGCCGACCCCCTGCCCAAGGCGGGCGTGTTTGCGGTGCGCATGGGGCCGGTGCTGTCGCACAACCTGCGCGCGCTGCTGCTGGGCCAGCCCTTGCAGCGCTACCAGCCGCAGCGCCGCTACCTGGCCCTGCTGGCCACCGCCGACGGCAGCGCCATCGGCGCCTGGGGCGGCCTGGCGGCCCAGGGGCGCTGGCTGTGGCGCTGGAAGGACCACATCGACCGCGGCTTTTTGGCCAGGTTCGCTTTGCCTGGCCTTGGGACTTGACGGTGGTCACGAACTGGCGCTGCCGACGCGGAGCCCACGCCCGAGCGGACGGGCTCCTGGCAGTAAATCCGTCATTGCATCTCGGCCGCAACCCGCGAAGCGGGCTCGTTTTCGCCGTTGCCTGAACTAAGCGCTTGACTTGGCGGATCGCGAGCCCGGCTCGCCAAAGGCGGCGCGGCTCGTTCGTGGGTGGACGGCCTTTTGATTGGTCAGTCCATGCGCCCAAGTCAGGGGATCAGAAGGCCTCACCGGCACCCATGGGACGGCCTGCACACGGTCAGCCGATGCGCCGCAGGCAGTCGCGGATGTAGGCGTCTGATGCCTTCAACTGGGCGCTGATGTACTCGAGCGACCAGCCATGCGTGCCGTGGCACTTGACGCTGGCCGCGCCGGTGTAGCCCACGCGCTTGAGCGTGGCCAGCGGCACGGCGTGGTCGAGCGTGCCGTCCAACCGCGGCAACTGCTTTTCGCCCGGGCCGAAGTTCAGGCCATCGATGCCGTGACGGTAGGCCCGGTCGATGTCCCAGATGTAGTAGTAGAAAAGGCGCTTTCGCTCGGCCAGGAAGGTGATGGCTTCGCTGATGGTTTCACC
>JANLZT010000383.1:0-1505 GCA_031366465.1 Betaproteobacteria bacterium
GGCACTGCGCGTCACCAGGGTGGGGGCGATGAACTGCGGGAACTCCAGGATCGCCAGTTTTTCGGGGTGGTCGCGCAGCGCGGCGGGCTTGTTGAAAACCTTGGCACCCTCGCGCTCGGCCTGGCCCAGCAAATGGGTGGCGTAGAAGTACTCGCTGTCGAAGGGCGGGTCTTTGCGCATCACCACGGCGTGGGTATCGGCCAGCGCCAAATCGGCCTGGGCGATCACGGTGAACCAGGCGTGCTCGTCACCGGTGAGCGTGATGGCCCGCGCGCCGCGTGCCTCCACCCGCGCGCCGCGTTGCCACACCAGGTCGGCCGGCTCGCAGGCCCAAATCTCGTGGCCGCGGCGGATCGCCTCGCGCATCATCGAGAAGGTGGTGTCCTTGTAGGTCTTGAAGCCCTCCAGCGGATCGGCAACGAACAGCAGCTTCATGGTGGGCGGCACTCCGGGCAAAACCCTCAACGCGAGGAGCGCCAGTTTTGCACAGCGAGGGTGGCGGCGCCGGCCACCACACCCCAGAACGCCGCGCCGATGCCGGCCATCGAGACCCCCGACAGCGTGACCAAAAATGTCATCGCAGCGGCGTCGCGGTGGCGCTCGTCCTTGAGCGCCGCGCTCAAGCCGCCGGCAATCGTGCCCAGCAGCGCCAGGCCGGCCAGCGCCGACACCAGCTCTTTCGGGAAGGCCGCCAGCAGCCCCACCACCGCGCCGCCGGCCAGGCCCAGCAGGGTGTAGAAGATGCCGGCCATCAGCGGCGCGGTGTAGCGCTTGGCGGGGTCGGCATGGGCCTCGGGCGACATGCAGATGGCTGCGGTGATGGCTGCCAGGTTGATGGAAATGGCGCCAAACGGCGCCAGCAGCAGCGTCACCACGCCGGTGGCGGTGGTGACGGGCGAGACCGGTATCTGGTAGCCCGCCGCACGCTGGGCCGCCACGCCGGGCAGGTTTTGCGAGGCCATGGTGACGATGAACAGCGGCAGCGCCACCCCCACCACACTGGCCAGCGTGAACCGCGGCATCACGAACACCGGGGTGGCCCAGGCCCAATCGACCACCCCCAGGTGCAGCCGCCCCTGCAGCCCGGCCAGCGCCATGCCGGCCAGCAGCACCCCGGGCACGGCATATCGCGGCCACCATCGCCGGCCGGCCAAAAAGGCCAGCGTCATCAACAGCACCAAGGCCGGCGCGCTGCGCACCGCCAGCACCGCGTCCAGCCCAAAGCGGGTCAGCACCCCGGCCAGCAGCGCGGCGGCCACCGCCATCGGCAGCTTGTCCATCACCCGCTCGAACCAGCCGCTCAGCCCGGCGGCGATGATCAACAGCGCGCAGACGATGAAGGCGCCGGTGGCCTCGGGCAGGCTCACGCCCTGGGTGGCGGCCAGCAGCGCCGCGCCGGGCGTGCACCAGGCGGTGAGCACCGGCAGCCGGTAGTGCAACGACAGCCCGATGCAGCTGACACCCATCGCCAGGCCCAGCGCCCACATCCACGAGGCCGTCTGTGC
>JANLZT010000404.1:0-4538 GCA_031366465.1 Betaproteobacteria bacterium
ACCTTGATAACCTGCCATTGTAGCGCTGCTTTCAGGTGCCCGCAGCCGTGGTCAGCCTGGGCTGCGCACAAAGCAACGATCAGCCCAAATACACCTGGGCCCAGGCCGCTGCCAAATCGGCGGGCAACGGCGCCTGGAACAGCAGCGCCTGGCCACTGGCCGGATGCTCGAACCCCAGTTCGGTGGCATGCAGGGCCTGGCGCGTCAGGCCCAAGGCCGGTTTACCGCCGTACAGCCCGTCAGCCACCAAGACATGGCCGCGCGCGGCCAGGTGCACCCGGATCTGGTGGGTGCGGCCGGTGTGCAAACGGCAGCGCAACGCGCTGAAACCGCCGCGTGCTGCCAGCCGCTCGACATCGGTGCGCGCCGGCTTGCCGCTGGCCACCACCGCCATGCGCAGGCGCGAGCCCGGGTCGCGGCCTATCGGCAACTCGATCGAGGTTTGCGCCCACGCCGCCTCGCCCTGGGCCAGCGCCAGGTAGACGCGGCGCACCTCACGCGCGGCGATCTGCCGCACCAGCGCGGTCATTGCCGGCAAGGTCTTGGCCACCACCATCAGCCCGGTGGTGTCCTTGTCAAGCCGGTGCACGATGCCGGCCCGCGGCAGCGTGGCCGCGCCAGGGTGATGGGCCAGCAGGCCGTTGAGCAAGGTGCCCGACCAATGCCCCGCCGCCGGGTGCACCACCAGGCCGGCGGGTTTGTCGATCACCAGCAGATGGGCATCCTCGTAGACGATGCTCAGGTCCATGGCCTCGGCCCGGAAGGCCAGGCTCTCGGCGGTGGGCACCAGTGCCAGGCGCAGGCGCTGGCCGACCTTGAGCTTGCGCGATGCGGTGGCCTGCACCTGGCCATCCACCTGCACATGACCGCGCGCTATCAACTGCTGCAGCCAACTGCGTGAGAACTCCGGCGCCAGCCTGACCAAGGCCTTGTCCAGGCGCAGCAGGTGCTGATCGCGCTCGACCAGCGCCTCGCGAATCTCGGCATCGGACTCGACATCGGCCTCGGCCGGGCTGTCTTCAACCCGCAAGGGCACAGGGGGAGGCGACATTAGAATCAACGGGATTGCACCCCACAAAGTCTGGAAGGACGCCGGCCGCACAGCGGTTGCCGACACTGATGAGTCTGTCTAAGGATTTGCGCCCTGAGGCGCCACTGGCCTGCCCGGATCATGCGCCCCGCCCTGGCCTGGCCCAGCGCCCTGCAGCTTGGGCACTGCGCATCGCAGCGCTGGTGATGGTGGCCATGCTGGCGGCCTGCGGCAGCACGTCCAGAGACGAAGAGCTGCGCAACTCACCCGAAAAATTGTACGAAAAGGCCAAGGACGACCTGGCGGCCGGCAGCTTTGATGCCGCCATCAAGGCCCTGGAACGGGTGGAGGGCCGGGCCTCGGGCACCTTGCTGGGCCAGCAGGCCACGCTGGACCTGGCCTATGCCCAATGGCGCACCAATGAGCGGGTGCTGGCCATTGCAACGCTGGATCGTTTCATCAAGCTGCACCCGTCCAGCCCGGGCATGGACTACGCGCTGTACCTGAAGGGCCTGGTCAATTTCAACGACAGCATGGGATTCTTGAGCGGCGTGTCGCGGCAAAACCTGTCCGAGCGTGACCAGCAAGCCTCGCGCGATGCCTTCCAGGCTTTTGGCCAACTGATCGAGCAGTTCCCCGACTCAAAGTACAGCGAAGACGCGCGTGCCCGCATGGACTACATCGTCAATGCGCTGGCAGAGTACGAGGTGCATGTGGCGCGCTATTACTACCGGCGCTCGGCCTTTCTGGCCGCCGCCAACCGGGCGCAGTTGGCGGTGCGCGACTACCAGCGCGCGCCGGCCACCGAGGAGGCGCTCTACATCATGGCCGCCAGCTACGACCGTCTGGGCCTGGAGACCTTGCGGGTGGACGCCGAACGGGTGCTCAAGGCCAACTTCCCCAGCACCCGCTACATCAAGGCCGGGGTGCGGCTGCCTGACAAGCCCTGGTGGCAGTTCTGGTAGTCCGACCGGACGAGAAAGCCTGCCTGCGCAGGGTTTCTCGCCTGACGGACGCCTGGCGGCTCCGACGCCAGGCAGGGCAGCCCATCAAGCCTGCGCATTGAGCGCGGCGATGCTGTCCAGCCAGGCCAGCGCATCGGCCTCGGTGTCGAGCGTGCCCATCGCCGGCAAGGCCGCCCGCAGCTTGCGGCCATAGGGCATCTGGCGCAGCCGAGGGTCAGTGATCACCAGCAGGCCCAGGTCGGTCTCGCTGCGGATCAAGCGCCCGGCGCCCTGCTTGAGCGAGATCGCTGCCTCGGACACAAAGTAGTCGATGAAGGGGTCGCGGCCGCGCGACGCCAGCTCTTTGCTGCGCGCCTGCACCAGCGGGTCGCCGGGCGGCGGGAAGGGCAGTTTGTCGATGATCACGCATTGCAGCGCATTGCCGGGCACGTCGATGCCCTCCCAGAAACTGGCCGAACCCACCAGCACGCTGCCGGGAGTGCTCAGAAAGCGCTGCAGCAGGCTGCGCTTGGGGTGGGTGCCCTGCACCAGCACCTGCAAGGCAACACCGATGGCGGCGGCCTCAAGGCTCAAGGCTTCGGCGATCAAGGGCAGCACCCGCAGCGTGGTGGTCAGCACAAAGGTGCGCCCACCCAGGCGACCGGCCAGGCGGGCCGCCAGCGCGCCCACCGCCGCCGGGTGGCCAGGCTCGTTGGGCTTGGGGAAGCGCGGTGGCACCCAGGTGCGGGCATGGTTGGGGTAGTCGAAGGGGCTGCCGACGCGCAGCTTGCGGGCGTCTTCCAGCGCAGCGGATTCAGTGAACCAGCTCAGGTCATCGTCGGTGCCCAGGGTGGCCGAGGTGAAGATCCAGGCCCGCGCTGCGGCGGCGCGCTGCTCGGTGAACAGATCGCGGATGTGCAGCGGGGAATCCACCAGCCGGGCGTCACGCGGGCCGAGGTCGATCCAGCGCACCCGGTCGCTGGCGGCAGGCAGCTCAAAGCCATGCGCCAGTTGGGCGATGCTGCGGGCGCGCTCGACCAGGCGGGTGAAATCCGGGGCCATGGCCTCGACCAGCAGCGCCGCGTCGCGTGCCGCATCGGCGGCACTGGCCAGGCCGCTGAGTGCGTCGACGAACGCATCCTGCTCGGCACGCTCGTCCCAGCGCAGCTTGAGGATGCCCTTGACGTCGCGCGGCGCACCCGCCCCCACGCCGGCACAAGCCAGGCGCAGCTCGCGCGCCGCGCGGTCCAGCCCACCGGCCAGGGCTTGCCAATCCGCCAGGCCACGGGCATGGCTGAGGCCGGCGGCCAGCAGGTCACGGCCGCAGTCGATCACCTGGTTGGTCGACAACATCGTGCCCAGGAACTGCAGGCCGGTCTCCACCAGTTGGTGGGCCTCGTCGAAGATGGCGGCGTCCACGGTGGGCAGCAGCTCGGCCACGCCGCTGTCGCGCAGCGACAGATCGGCAAAAAACAGGTGGTGGTTGACCACCACCAGGTCGGCCGCCATCGCCTCGCGCCGGGCCTTGACCACATGGCATTCGCGGAACCGCGGGCAGTCCTGGCCCAGGCAGTTGTCGCGCGTGGAGGTGACCAGCGGGATCACCGGCGACCGGTCGTCCAGGCCGTCGATCTCGGCCAGGTCGCCGGTCTGGGTGGCCTGGGCCCAGGTCTCGACCCGGGCCAGTGCCCGCAGCGCAAAGCGGTCCGGCAGGCTGGCGGTCTGGCGCGCCTGGTCCAGCCGGTGCAGGCAGAGGTAGCTGCCACGGCCCTTGAGCAACGCCAGCCGCACCGGCAGGCCCAGGGCGTCGCGCAGGCGCGGCAGATCGCGCAGAAACAGCTGGTCCTGCAGGCTCTTGGTGGCGGTGGACACCAGCGCCCGCCGCCCCGACAGCAGCAAGGGCACCAGGTAGGCGAATGTCTTGCCCACGCCGGTGCCGGCCTCGGCCACCAGGGTGGCGCGCTCGTCGATGGCCCGCGCCATCGCATCGGCCAACTGCAGTTGCGGCTCGCGCTCGACAAAGCCCGGGTCAGCCTGGGCCAGCGCACCGTGCGGGCCCAGGGCCTCGGCAGTGGCCTGGGCCAGACTGCTCACGCCGGCTCCGGCGGGTCGAGTTCGTTCTGCAGCCGCACGATCTGGTCACGCAGCCGCAGGCGGCGCTTCTTGAATCGCCGCAGCGCCAGGTCGTCCTGCGGAACCTGCTCGGCCGCGCGGTCGATCAGGCTGTCCAGATCGGCATGCTCGATGCGCAATTCGATCAATTGACGCTCGGGTGAATGCAGGTTGAGGCCGGCGCTTTGATCGATGTCCATGGGGGGCTGAGTTTATAGTCTCGGCCCATGAGCGCGACCCTGCCACTGGCCTACCGATTGCTGGCCGCCACCGCCTTGCACAAGGGCGACCGGGCCTACCAGCAAGACCAAGTGGAGATCCTGCGCCACGCCCGCCACAAGGATTGTTTGCTGGCGGTGCTGTCCGACGGCATGGGCGGCAAGAGCGGCGGGCGCAAGGCCGCCGACCAGGTGGTGATGACGGCCCGCCAGTTGTTTGACCGCCATGTGCCG
>JANLZT010000422.1:0-14369 GCA_031366465.1 Betaproteobacteria bacterium
GGCGTCAGCGGCGAGGCCCATTCGCGGATCACGCTGACTGCTGCATAGATCATGCCGGTGCAGATGAACAGCCCGACCGCCAGCGACGATGCCAGCGCGGCCAGCGCCATTGACGGCGCGCCGCCCAGCCATCGCAGCCCACCCCATAGCGCCACCACCGCCATGAAGGCCGGCAGCACGATCACCTCGCGCGACAGCCAGGAGGTGCGCCACATCATCACCGCCCGCCAGGCCCGCAGCGGGTGGCCCAGGTGGAAGGTGGCGTCCACCAGGCCGATGCCGCACAGCATCAGCACCAGGGACGCGCCGATCAGGTGAAAGGCCCGCCCCGGTGGCGCCAGCAGGCCCAGGCGCGCGGCCCAATCGACCCCCACCAGCGCCGGCAGCAGGCCCTGGCCGGTGCCGGCCAGGGTGGTGCAGCGGCTCAAGCTGTTGGAGGCAGACTGAACCGCCCGGATCAGCTACGCGGCAGTGGCTGCAGCAGGCTGACGCGGTTTTGCTCGGTGTCGATGAAGGACACGTACTGGCCGATGCCGGGGATCGCCATCGGCTCGCCCAGTACCGTGCCGCCGGCGGCGGCCACTTGCTGCATTGCCGCCTGGATGTCGTCGACCGCGATCACCACCGACGGCACCTGGGCCGGCCAGTCGGGCTTGCGGGGGAAAAAGCCGCCATGGATGTGGCCCGGGGCCAGCGGCCGGCCGTCCGCGCCGCTGGGGCTGGTGGCGGCGGTGACATAGCCGCCCATCTCGTCACCCAGCATCTGGGTCTGCCAGCCGAAGGCGGATTGGTAGAAGCGCGCCATGCGGGCGCTGTCGTCATAGGGCATCTCAAAGTGAACGACGGGGTTCATGGTGGTTTTCTCCAAGGTAAAGAAGACGGCCGTCAAAGCGTGGCGGCCAGCGCCGTGAGCTGGTCAGTGGCAATGCCCCAGCCGGCGTGGAAGCCCATTTTTTCGTGGGCCTCGCGGTCCTCGGCCGTCCAGTGCAGGGCGCGGGCGGTGTAGCGGGTCTGGCCGGCCTCGTCGTCGAAGCTCAGGATGCAGGTGAAGAAGGGCTTGACTGAGGGCAGCCAGTCGCCCAGATAGGCGTCGGTGAAGACCAGGCGGCGGCCAGGCACCACCTCCAGGTACTGGCCTGGGTTGGGCACCAGCGTGCCGTCCGGGCCCTGCATGGTGATATTGCTGGCGCCACCGGGGCGCAGGTCAATCTCGGCTGCCACCGTCTTCCAGGGCGGCGGGGTGAACCATTGGGTGATGAGGGCCGGCTCGGTCCAGCAACGGAACAGCTTGTGGCGGGGCACCGGGATCAGGCGGCTGAGCACCAGCTCATGGCTTGCGGGGTTTGCGGGGGCGGGCGACGGCATGGGCAGGCTCCTGGGGTGGCGGGCGCCGGGCGGGCGGGGGCTGGGTGGACGGGGGCTGGGCGAACGGCAACGGGCCGGCCCCCAGCAGTTGGGCGACATGCTGTCGCAAGTGGTCGAGGCACTGGGCCACGATGCCGGCGCTGCCCTGGGCCTTGGCCAGGATGAAGGCGCCTTGCAGCGTGGCCTGGGTGAACAGCGCCAGGCTCAGCGCCTGCCAGGGCGCATCGGGCGCGTACAGGGCCTTTGCCGCAGCGATGTCGATCGCCACACGCTCGGCATGGCCGGTGATGCCCGACTGGCAGGCATCGCGGATCTGCGGGTGGGTATCGAACGTCTCCTGCACCAGGGTGCCCAGCAGGCAGCTGTAGTCAGGTGCGTTGCCGCGCAGCAGGCTGCGGCGGAAATCAAGGTAGCCCAGCACCCGGTCGCGGGGGTCGGCCAACTGCTGGTAGGGGGCCTGGGCAAACAGGCCGCCGGTGTTGGCGTTCCAGTGTTCAACCGCCGCCAGCACCATCTGCTGCTTGCCCTTGAAGTGATGGAAGAAGCTGCCCTTGGTGACACCGGCGGCCGCGCAGACATCGTCCACCGTGGTGGCGGCATAGCCCTTGCTGCGCACCACCTGCAGGGCGGCGTCGAGCAATTTGGTCTGCGAGGGGTGGGGGAGTGCGGTCAAAGCGGGCGCCATACCGATCAGTGGGTTTATTTATACCCACTGATCGGTATGGTGTCAAGCCACGCAGAGAGACAAGCTGCGCCGAGCGCAGCCGCTCTTGTGCTGCGCAGCGCAACAGCGGCCGGCCCTCAGGTCAATCGAATCCAGCGCCCGACCGACGGTATCCGCGCGGCGGTCAGGATGAACAGCAGGTAGTAGCCGGGCGGCGCGATGTTGCCGTCGGGTGGCGCCAGCACCTGCACCGCCGTTGCGGTGCGGCCGGTCACCTGGCATTCCACCAGCCGCTGCGACTGGTTCCAGCCATGCGTGACGGCGCCGGGCCGCAGCATCACCACCTCGACGATGGCCAGCGGGATGGGCGTCTGCACATCGAAGGCCGCGCCATGGGCCAGGCTGGCCGGAGCCGCCGAGACGACGGGGCGGGCCAGCGGGTAGTACCAAGGGAAGTAGCGCTCGTGGGCCGTCACCTCGCCGGATTTCCAGGCGCCCGGCCGGTCGCCGCCCATCAACACGCTGCCGTCTGCCAGCAGCAAGGCCGCCGAGTGGTAGCCACGCGGGATGGCCATGGTGGCGCACAGCACCCAGCCGGCGGCCGGATTGCGGGGATCGAAAATCTCGGCCGGCCCACCATCCGGGCCATCGATGCCGCCGGCCAACAGCACCCGGCCATCGGGCAACAACACCGTGTTGACCTGGTGCATGCGCGGCCGGTTGAGATTGGGCAGCGCGGCCCAGGCCGGCATCGCGGCCGACAAGTCGATCAGCTCTGCGCTCTGTTGCGCCGCCGCCGGATCGCCGCCGGCGATCAGCACCTGGGCTGCGTAGCCCGGTGGCCGCAGCGGCAACAGCACCGAGGTGCCGCGCTCGCCGCCGGTGCTGCGGTTGCCGGCGATGGTGGCAAACGACTCGACATTGGCGATGCCCGGCACCGCGTCAAAGCGCTGGGTGGGCGTGTGCGGCCCGGCGATGAACAGTTTGCCGCCGGGCAACTGGTAGGTCCAAGGGTAGTACTGGTGATGGGCCATCGCGGGCGGCGTGGCCACCGGCGCCGCCCAGCTGCCGGCCACCGGATCAAAGGTCTCGACCGACTTGGAGGCCGAGCCGAACAAGGTCATCAAATGCCCATCGGCAAGCGTCACGGTGCTGGCATAGAAGCGCTCGTGGGCGGTGGCTGGCCGGTGCGACCACTGCAGGCTGGCCGGATCGAACACAAAGCTTTCACGCGGGGTGAAGCCGCCATGCACCAGCAAGCTGCCCGCCGCATCGTTGATGAATCCATGCTCGGCCGACCAGATGTTGGCCAGCGGCCGGCTGTGCACCGGCACGGTCACGTCGAAGGGCTGGTTGGGCGGCGTCATGAAGCTGCCGGCCGGGCTGCTGTAGTCCCAGACCCGGCTGAGATCGTCGCGGGTGTCGCCATAGCCAAAGATCAGCACCCGCTGGGTGTTGGGCAACAGGGCCGCGTGCATCATGCAGACCTCGGTCGCGCCGGCCACCAACTCCCATTTGCCGCAATTGAAGTCCTCGCAGCGGTGGTCGTCCACCGCCGGGCAGACGTTGCCGCCGGGGTCCAGCGCCAGGCCGGTCTCGGCGCGCAGCCGCTTGGCCTGGTCGGCCGTCAGCCACACGGTCTGGCTGGAGCGCACCAGGCCCGCCAGGCCTTGCATCATGTGCATTTCCACATGGCAGTGGAACAAGAAGTCGCCGCGCAGGTGGTAGGGGCGGGCGTCACGCGGGCGGTGCTTTGGATCCTGGGTGGCGGCGATGTCGGCGGGCAGCAAGATGACGGGGGGCGCGGTGGTCTCGACCATGAAGGATTCGGCCGGCCCGATGCTGCGCGAATCGATGGTCTCGTTGGTAAACTTCCAGCGCTGGCCGTGCACATGAAAGTTGTGCCAGCCCATGCCCAGATCGAGGTTGAAAACGTACCAGTGCAGCTTTTGCCCGGCATGCGCTGCGATGGTGGGGGTGTTGCCCACAAACGAGCGGCCGTTCAGGCAGAAGCTGGGCAGGCCGGCGCCGTTTTCGGTGACGGTGTGGGTCTGCACCGTGCCGGCCGTCCAGCGCACCTTGCCGCCGGGCAGGATGTGAACCTCGGCCGGCTCGAAGTGCATGTTCATCGGGTCGGTGTCAACGATGGCCACCACCGCCTCGGGCAGGCCACCGGCCTCGACCACCACGCTGCCCTGCATCGAGGTGTGGATCTCGCAGTGGTAGCCAAAGACCCCGGCGGCGCCGAAGACCACCTCAAACGGCGCGTCACCCGGCGAGAACGGGCTCTTGTTGAAGGCCGCTGCGCCTTTGACCTTGCTCATCTGGTGGATGAACATCGGCACATGCAAGGTCTCGGTCGGCGTCGGGCGGTGATGGGCGTAATCCAGTTGCGACCACTCTTCCAGAAAATCTCGCCGCGCGCGCAAGTCGAAATCCACGCTTGCAGCACCAAGCTGGCCGCCATGGTCAGCATGGTCGCCGTGCTCGGCATGCCCGGGCGCGTCAGCGTGACTGGCGTGGCCGGCCGGATCGGCAGGGGCGGTGGCTGGTGCGTCGGCAAGCGCAGGGTCGGCGGCTGGCAGGGGCCCCGGTTGCGGCAGAGGCAGGTCAGCGAACCTGGCCTTGAGGTAGCTCGCCACCATCGGCGGCAGCACCATGCCCAGCGGCGGGCGGCGCAATCTGGGCAGCACCACGATGCCGCCGAAAAGGCCGCGGTTGATGCTCTCGACGATGTGGCGCGAATGGTCATGGAAAGGCCAGGCGCCGAGCATTTCGTCGGTGACGGTGTAGTGATACACCCAATACTGGCCGGGGCAGATTTCGTCGGACCGGCGGCCATCAGTACTTTGGGTGCCAAAGGGCCACGAGCCGTCTGAATCGATGCCGTAGCCCAGGCCATGCAGATGAAAACTGTGCGGCATGGTGTCGCCGTTGACCACCTTGATGTGCAGATGGTCACCGGGGTGGGCGTAGATCACCGTGCCCGGCACACGGTGCGCAAAGACCGGCTCGTTGACGTCGGCCAGCACCAGTTTGTCGGGCTTGGGGATCAGGTAGGCGGGGTCGAGGTACTCACGGTAGATCAGCGCGTCGAGACGGCGTGCGTCAACCTCGGCCAACGGGATCATGCCGTTCTCGTGCCCCGGGTTGCGCATGCAGTCGCGCCGGTAGTTGGCCGCTGCATGGCCGCTGGGTTCAACCGGGCTGTAGTCGGGGATCTGTTCGATCCTCAGGTAGACATTCCGAATCGCCATGGTGTGCACTCCTATCCATCCAGGGTTGCCAGTGGCGCCAAACGCGCAGGTCCGGAGACCTCAAATCCCCGTGGCAAAACTGGCAGGCCCACCTTAATGCGATGGCAAGGGCTGGATATCCCTAGGTCCGCGTGGCCAGCGCTGAATGCGGGTGCAAGGTGCGAAATCTCAGCAAGTTTGCGGATGATTGGCCCGATCTGCCTACAGTCGCGGTCTGTGCACCCGCCCGCCCGCCGACACCATGCCCACCGACCCGAGCCACGACATCCGCCACCACACCCCCCGTGACCCCCAGCAGGAGGAAAACGATGAATGGCTGGCGGCGCTGCAATCGCTGCTGCTGGCCGGCGGCCCGCAGCGGGTGCGCCAGGTGATGGACCTGCTGGCGCTGCAGGCGCGCGACCCGGCCATTGCCTGGCAGCCAGTGCGCGGCACGCCCTATGTCAACACCATCCCGGCGGCGCAGCAGCCGCCTTTCACGGGCGACCTGGCGATCGAAGAGCGGCTGGCGGCCGTGATGCGCTGGAACGCCTTGGCGATGGTGGTGCGCGCCAACCAGGCCTATGGCGAGCTGGGCGGCCACATTGCCAGTTATGCCAGCGCGGCCGATCTGTTCGAGGTGGGCTTCAACCACTTCTTCCATGCCGGCGATGCGCGGCGCCAGGGCGATCTGGTGTTCTTCCAGCCGCACTCGGCACCCGGCGTCTATGCCCGGGCCTTTCTGGAAGGCCGGATCAGTGAGGTTGACCTGGCCCACTTCCGCCAAGAGATTGCTGCCCAGGCCAGCGGCGCCCAGGGCCTGAGCAGCTACCCGCACCCCTGGCTGATGCCCAATTTCTGGCAGTTCCCCACCGGGTCGATGGGCCTGGGGCCGATCAGCTCGATCTACCACGCCCGCTTCATGCGCTATCTGCAGCACCGCGGCTTGCAAGACACCTCGGCGCGCAAGGTCTGGGGCGTGTTCGGTGACGGCGAGATGGACGAGCCCGAGAGCATGAGTGCGCTGACGCTGGCCGCCCGTGAAAAGCTGGACAACCTGGTCTGGGTGGTCAACTGCAATCTGCAGCGCCTGGACGGCCCGGTGCGTGGCAACAGCCGCATCATCGACGAGCTGGAAGCGCTGTTTGCCGGTGCCGGCTGGCGCGTGGTCAAGCTGGTCTGGGGCAGCGACTGGGACGGCCTGTTTGCCCGCGACGCCAATGGCGCGCTGGCCCGGGCCTTTGCACAGACGGTGGACGGCCAGTTCCAGACCTTTGCCGCCAAGGACGGCCGCTACAACCGCGAGCACTTCTTTGGCCAGAACCCCGACCTGGCGGCGCTGGCCCAGGGCCTGAGCGACGAGCAGATCGACCGCCTCAAGCGCGGCGGGCACGACCTGGTCAAGATCCATGCCGCCTACCATTCGGCCGCTCACACCCTGGGCCAGCCCACGGTGATCCTGGCCCAGACCAAGAAGGGATACGGCATGGGCAAGGCCGGCCAGGGCCGCATGACCACCCACCAGCAAAAGAAGCTGGAGCGCGAGGATCTGCTGGCCTTCCGCAATGGCTTCAAGCTGCCGCTGTCGGATGAGCAGGCCGCCGGCCTGGCCTTCTACAAGCCCGCAGAAGACAGCCCCGAGATGCACTACCTGCAGCAGCGCCGCCAGGCCCTGGGCGGCGCGATGCCGCGCCGCAGCGGCCTGGCGCCGGTGGTGCCGGTGCCCGCACTGGCCGGCTATGCCGGCTTTGCCACCCAGGCCGCCGGCAAGGAGATGAGCACCACCATGGCCTTTGTGCGCATGCTCACCCAGTTGCTCAAAGACCCGCAACTGGGCCCCCGGGTGGTGCCCATCGTCGCCGACGAGGCCCGCACCTTCGGCATGGCCAATCTGTTCAAGCAGGTGGGCATCTACAGCAGCGCCGGCCAGGTCTACGAGCCCGAGGACATCGGGTCGGTGCTGAGCTACCGCGAGGCCACCGACGGCCAGATCCTGGAAGAAGGTATCAGCGAGGCCGGCGCGCTGGCCAGTTGGACGGCCGCGGCCACCAGCTACTCGGTGCACGGCCAGGCCATGCTGCCCTTCTACATCTACTACTCGATGTTCGGCTTCCAGCGCGTGGGCGACGCGATCTGGGCTGCGGCCGACCAGCGCTCACGCGGCTTCTTGCTGGGTGCCACCGCCGGCCGCACCACGCTGGGCGGTGAGGGCCTGCAGCACCAGGACGGCAGCAGCCTGCTGCTGGCCGCGCTGGTGCCCAACTGCCGCGCTTACGACCCCTGCTTTGCCGGGGAGCTGGCGGTGATCCTGGACCACGGCATGCGCCAGATGCTGGAGCAGCAGCAGGATGTTTTCTACTACTTGACGCTGATGAACGAGAACTACGCCCAGCCCTCGCTGCCGGCCGGCGTTGAAGACAACATCCTGCGCGGCCTGTACCGCTACAGCGCCTACCCTTCAAGCGACGCGGCCGACTTGACTGGGACACGCGGCCGGCCGCGCGTGCGGCTGCTGGGCTCGGGCACCATCCTGCGCGAGGTGATCGCAGCCGCCGGGCTGCTGGCACAAGACTGGCAGGTCGAGGCGGAAGTCTGGAGCGCCACCAGCTACAGCGAGCTGGCGCGCGAGGCCCGCGAAGTGGAGCGCCAGCATCGCCTGCACCCCCAAGCCGCGCCGGCCACCAGCCATTTGCAGCGCTGCCTGGCCGGCCCGGCGCCGATCATCGCCGCCAGCGACTATGTGCGCGCCTGGCCGGGCCTGGTGGCCCCCCACCTGGCCGCGCCGCTGACGATCCTGGGCACCGACGGCTTTGGCCGCAGCGACACCCGGGCCGCGCTGCGCCGATTTTTCGAGGTAGACCGCCATCACATCGTGCTGGCGGCCTTGACGGCGCTGAAGGACAAGGGTCGCGTCAGCAGCGAGACCTGTGCCCAGGCGCTGCAGCAATACGCCATCGGCAGCGACGACCCGGCGCCCTGGGGGCTTTGAAGTCGCTGTCGCCAAACGCCGATTGCACTGATCGCAGCCGGTCGGTCAGGCCGATGGCCACAGACAATTGAAGCGGCCGGCGAGGATCCTTGCAACCGGAGCCAATGTGCCCGATGCAAGCGACGCCATCTTGGTGAAAAGCAGACCAGTCAATGCTTTGCGCACCTCGACATTTGCCTCAGCATTGAGTACCTGCTACTTCAGGCGGAAATTGTCAACTGTGAGCGAGATTCGACTGGACGGGTCATCACTCTCCGGATAAATTGAATACCCTGCGCGGATAAACAACCCGGCTCCGACGCTTGCAGCGGTCTCCGCCTCAAACACAATCAACGATTCTGCCGTCCATGCGATGTCATTGCCCCGAGACCGAAGGCAAGGAGCTCTACGACTCCAACGACGGCCTTGAAAGTAAACCACTTTGACTCCGAAAAAATGGCGCGAAGGACATCAACCTTCACCGCCAGAGCACCCAACTCTATAGCGAATGGAAGCGCTACCAATGCACATGCGACGCCAATCCATATCGCCCGCGTGTCAAACTTGTTAATGCTCATGGCTGACAGATCATGCTGCACGCAGCACCAGTAAAGATATCCTTAAAAAAATATGCGGAACCTTTCTTGAATTCCCTGGCCGCATAGTGTTTCACTGATTCCATGCTTCAATCCCAGATCAATTTGCTCAACTGATCTCTTCTCGCTTCTCGTCGGCAACAGGCCGGCTGCGCACTCAGCTATAGCGCACCGCGACATATCAGGATTCGGGCGAAACAATCGATCAAGAAACTTCTGCGACTAGGCGTTTATCAAACCCGTCGGGTCGATATTGCCAATCGGGTTTCCACCAGCAGAGCTGCAATTATTGCCTTCCCGGTCAGGCTTTCCCACACATTATTGAAACCTTAACATCAAGTCCGTGGCCACAGTCAGCTCTTGTCGATCTCTCGGCGTCGAGCCACGGCAGAAGCAACTGTCGCCACGCCGAACAACGCGCTCAGACCGATCCACCAAGTCGGGAAACTCGCACTATCAGTGCGTACTGCGAGAGCCGCCACCAAGGGCGCGATGACACCGAGAGCAAGCGCTGCTGCCGAAGATACCCAAAGCTGACCCTTCTTTGCAGAGCCCACCGCGAATAGCGCGACGAGCGATAGCATCGTTGTGACCGTGCTCAACACCGACAGAATCGGTGACTGCCCGTCGCGCAGGATCGGCCAAGTCATGCCTACCGATACGACGCAGGCCACCGAAAAAGCTGCGAGCAGCCATCTGGTTCGTGGCGATACTTTGAGCAGCAACACTGGTGCTCTACTTGGGGCAAAAGGCGCCGACTGGAACTGAAATTCGCCCGAATGGACCGTCCATTTCGGGCGCGACAGAGTACCCAGCACGAACGAGCAAACCTGTCGCAGCCCCTGCTGCGGTTTCTGCCGTTACGGTCGCCCCGAACAGTGATTTCAATGCGGTACCAAGGGCGCCAGGCAGAAAGAAACCAGTTGCGCCAGCTACTGCCGTCTCTACCAAATCGATCTTTCGCCAGTCGCCGTCATTGCGATATAACTGACCGCCGACATCAACCGCTACCGCAATAGCAACACCAGGTAGACCGACAAGCCCAGTCGGATCGGTGTAGCTGACCGGATTCCCCACGGCATAGCCGTACCGACTCATCCCCCCAGCCAACCCAATCGGATCGACCTGCAGATATCGCCCTGTCGCCGGGTTGTAGTCGCGCATCACGTTGTAATGGTAGCCGGTGGCATTGTCGTATTGCTGGCCTGGAAAACGCAGGTTGAAGTTGATGTAGTTGCTGTAGGACGGGTTGCTGGGGGTAGAGTTTCCAAAGGGCTCTGTCCCAGCGCCATACCTCCAGGTTGTTGCTGGCCAGGCGGATGGCCCGGGGCGTACCCAGGTGGTCAGAATAGATGTTGTAGAGCGCGCCGTTGATCATCACCGCCACGGGCTGGCCGTTGAACCAGATGATCTCCTGCCTTTGCGAGGCGTTCAGCACGCTGTACTCGCCCAGCAATTGGCCATCGTCATTGTGGAAGTACTGCATCGACTCGGTGGTGATCCAGGTGGCAGTCGCATTCACGGCGCCTCCTTTGCCCGATGCACCCGCTGTGGTGGTGCTCAATGCCGTTGCCTGTGATGCCAACGCCGATTTCAGTGGCACGCCAATGCCTGCTGCGCCCGGCCGCACTGGCACTCGGGCGGTACTGCCACCGACAAGTTCCCTCGTCAGTGAGCTCACCCGATGGCCTTGGCCGTTGTAGCGGCGGGTGAGGCGGTAGTCAGCGCTGTTCATTGCCGCAACGCGGCCGTAGGGGTCGTATGCAAAGGTGTAGAAACCGTCAGAACTCGGGTTGCCGTCGGCGTTGTAGGTGTAGTTGCCGTTGGGGCTGGTCAGGATTCGGTTGCTGCCGCTGGCGAACGTGCTTGTCCCTGTGTAGGCACCCAGCGTGAAACTGCGGCGGTTGCCGTTGCTGTCGTAGCCATACACAAAGTTGCCTTGTGGGCCGGCATAGCTGGTGAGTTGGCCGGCCTCGTCATAGGCCATGCTGGTGGTTTGTGTGCCGGTGGGCCCGGTATCGGTGTGCGAGGTGATGCGCCCTGCAGCGTCGTAGCCATAGCTGCGCTGCACACTGCCCAGGCTGACCTGGGTCACACGGCCGTTGGCATCGATGTTGCGCAGGTAGCTGCTGCCATTGCCCCAGGTCCAGGCCGTGGCCACTGCACTGAATGGGCGGTAGCTGATGTTGCCGATCAACAGCGCACCGTTGACCGAAATCGAGGAGACGCGCTCGGCGTCATAGCTGAAATCAACCCACATGCCCGACGGATAAGTGGCGCGGGTCACGCGGCCCAGGGTGTCGCGTGTGAGCGTGAGGGAGCGGGCAATGCCGGCCACGGTTTGCGTCTTGCTGGTCAATCGCCCCACCGTGTCGTAGGCCCACGCGGTGCTGCCGCTGATGTCGGTCATCGCCGCTGGCTTACCGTCGCGCCGCCCTGGCGGGTAGCTGATGTTGGTCGGCACCGCACCTGCCGGCGTGATGTTGGTCACCCGGCCCAGGCCGTCGCGCGCCACTGAAAATACAACGCCCCTCGCGTCCGTCATTGCCGTGACATCGCCAGCCGCATTGCGGGCCCAGGATTTGCCGCCGGCATCGGCACCGACTTCTGCGGCGCGTCGGTTGTAGCGGTCGGTCGAGAAGTTGGTGGCCACGGCAACCGTGTCGGTGGTCTGCACTGCAGCAGCGCGTGTGGGGTGGTAGCTGAAGCTGCTGCTCACCGTCGCCGGGCCACCGGCCTGGCGCATGGCGGTGGTGTTGGCTTGGGTGACGCTGGTGGTGCGGTCCAGCAGATCGAGTTGGCGGCTGACCGTCTGGCCCAAGGGATTGGTCAGGCTGGCCAGGCGGCCATCCGCGGCGTAGTTCCATTGCACACGGTTGTTGCTGGCATCCAAGGTGGCAGCCACACGGCTGTGGCCGTTGAACTGGCGGCTGCCTGCGGCTGCCACGCCGCCGGTGGCGCCGTAGGTGGTGCGGCCGGTTTCCTTGCCGTCAACGTCTCGGCTGATGGTCTTGGTCTCGCTGCGGTGGTTGGTGATGCTGGCCAACAGGCCTGCGCTGTCGTAGTTGCGCTTGCGCCAGCCGCCTGCGGGCGTGTTCGTCTGCGTCAGGCGGCCACTCGAATCGTAGGCAAAAGTCGTGGTGCGGCCGCCGACGGTGCGGGCAATCAGCCGGCCGCGCAGGTCATAGCCGCGCGTCACCACCGTGCCGTCAGGCCGCACCACGGTGCCGGGCTGGCCATGCGCATTGAAGCCGCTGAAGGTGGTGGTTTGGCCCAAGGCATCGGTGACGCTGGTTCGGTTGCCTGCGGCGTCATAGGTGTAGCTGGTAGTGGCGCCACGGGCATCGGTGCTTGACTGCAACAGGTGCTGGGCGTTGTAGACGCGGGCCAATACGTTGCTGGTCACGCCGTCGGTGCCGGTCATCGTCAGCGCGGTGGTACGGCCATGGGCGTCAACCGTGGCCGTGCGGGTGATGCCCAGGGCCTGGGTCTGGGTGCGTTTGCGAAACACTGGATGCCAGGTGGCCTGCGCGCTCAGCGCCGTGGGGGTGCCGGCTGCGCGTGTCACGTTGGTGGGCCTGGCCTTGGCGTCGAGCGCAAGCTGCCGAATCTCACCGCTGCGGCTGGTCACCCGCATGACGTTGCCTGCAGCATCGTGGCTGAAGGTCCAGCCGGTGGCCGCACTGCCTGCTGCGGCCGCCGTTTGCAGGCTGGTGAGCACCGGGCGAGATGCCACGCTGCCATAGGTGCGTGTGCGTTGGGTGCCGCGTACATCGGTGGTGGTCACCGTCGAGCCGTTGTACACCGCAGTGACCGCAGCCACGCCAGCGCCGAAGAATCCCATATTGGGGCGGCCGGCGGCGTCATAGCCCCAGGTCAGGCGTCGGCGGCCTGTCTCATCGACCACACCGGTCAGCGCGTTTGGAAAGCCCGGTGATTCGTACTTGTACCAGCGTGTGCTGTTGTCGGCAAAGCGGGTGCTCGTCAGGTTGTTTTGTCCATCGTAGCCATAGGCCAGCGCGCCACCGCCAGGCAGTGCCACGGTGGCAACCCGGCCTGCCCCGTCATAGGCCAACGACAGGCTGCGGCCAAAGGGGTTGGTGACCTGCACCAATCGCATGCCGGCGTCATAAGCCATGGTGGTCACCTGCCCGGCCGAACTCAAGCTGACAAGCCGGCCATTGCTGCCGTAGGTCTCGACGGTGTTGCGGTGATTCACATATTGCCACCCACCGGCCAGCACGCTGAGCGTGCCTGCAGGCATTGTCGAAACCCAAGCGCTGCCATTGAAACTGAAGTCAAGCACCCGCCCGTTGGCGCGGTGCAGCCGCAACTGCGTGCCAGACATCACTTGCACACTACGGTCGTAGAAGCTCCGCCAGCCGACGCCCATGGGCATGGTCACCTGGGCTGGGTTTGCGCCCAGGTTGCTGTGGTAGGCGTGTGCCAGGCGCAGCGGCGCGGTGCCCTTGCCCAAATAGTCAACCTGGACATGGCGTTTGTCGGCCCAGCGCAGATCGATGGGGTCGGCCATTGCGTTGAATTCGCGGCTGCCACCGCCGCCGCCGCCGCCCGCGCCCTCGAAATAAGCCGAGACACTGCCTGATTCACCACTGCCTTCGCCGTCCATGGCACTTGAGGTGCCGCCGCCGTCGCCGCCATCGCCATCGGTACCGCCTGGGCTGCCAGTGGCTTCACCGCCATCGCCCTGGTCACCGCCTTCAACGTCAACGCCATCGGCAGTGGGCGAATCTGCTGTGCCATCGACTGGCTGGCCGCCTTCTTCGCCCTCATCAACCGTGTCTTCTTCGTCGGTTACCTCATCGTCTGTGGTCTGGCGCGCTGCAATCAGCATTGCCTTCACCCGTATCGCCCGCGTCTTGCGCTGCAGCGGGCGGCTGCCAAAGCATGAGGCATGGCGCGAGCATCGATTGAATGAGCAATGCAGTAAGGGCCCGCAATGTAAATCGGGGCATCTGCCGACGCAGGCCAGGATCGTGGGCCCGGCGAGCAGGCCGTGCCTCTGGTTGATTCAATGTCGTGGTCATGGTGCTCCTCCATTTTTGTTGCGTCTCATAGATTCTTCTGCATGCAATGTCGATCCACCGATACCCTACGGTGAATCGGTGACTACCCGCAGCCTAGTCAATTCTGTGGATACTGCGGCTGCACCTAACAATCAAGCGAAACATCCAAGTGTGTTAGGCCCATGAGGCTGACTAGCCCATGGGCCTGCAGCTAAAAGCCCGCTCGATACGTGGAAATCTGCTGCGATGTTTGCTGTTGTTGAGCTGTCTGCGCAGGGCGGCTCTCGAGACCTCGCGCGCCACAGGTTCGGCGCCAAGGCGCCCATGCCGTGGGCGACTCGAAGCTCTCGCGCAAGGGTGGAAGGCAGCAAAGGCGGAAGGGCGTGGGAGTCGAACCCACCGGACACGCTGGGCGCGTCCCACCGGTTTTGAAGACCGGGCGCCCCACCGGGAAGCCTTGCCCTTCCAATGCCGGGCCACCTTAGCATGGTCGCGTGTGCCGCCCTTAACGCG
>JANLZT010000479.1:0-5132 GCA_031366465.1 Betaproteobacteria bacterium
ATTGCCGGCGCCCAGGTCAAAGTCCCACAGCGGCCCCATCTTCATCTTGGCATTGCGGTCTTTGTAGAGGTTGACGCTGGACGCAAACACCGAGTCGACGTTCTTCATCACCTCCTCGACCAGGTACCAGTTGATCATCGAGTCCAGGTCGATCAGGCTGTCGTAGCCGGTGCCCGGGCTCTTGTTGCCCGAGTAGATGGCGGTCTCGATGGCCTGGGTGTACTGGCTGATGTAGTTGAACTGCTCGGCCTTGAGGTTGCTGCTGGACGGGCTCTGCACCACGAAGTGGTAGCCCTCGGTGGTGTCGAAGTAGCGGTCGCTCACCGACATGTATTCCAGAAAGTCGGCCTCGATCAGGTAGCCGCCGCTGACATTGGGCTGGGCGATATCGGTGGTGGTCAGCGGGGTCATCGCCAGCCGGGTGGGCGCCACCTCGATCTTCTCGCCGATCTGGTAGTTGCCCAGGTATTCATCGTTCAGGTAGACCTCGGCATGGCGCTGGCGCGGCGTCCAGGGCATGTCCACGCGCCGGCTCAGCTCCATGCCCACGGCATTGCGCAGCAGGGTCTTGTCGGCATAGTTGGCCAGCAGCACCCAATCCTTGTGGGCCGGCATGTCCAGCACGGCAGCGGCACTGTCGAGCTTCAGCCGGTAGCCCTTCTTGGGCATGCTCCAGGTGCTGTTGCCGCGGCCCCGGATCTTGATGGTGCCGGTGAACAGGCCCTGCAAGTAGGGCTGGGCGCTGCCGTCGCGGATGCGCATGCAGGCGGTGATGTAGTTCTCGCGGTCCAGCACTTGCGCGCCAGCGGTGGTCCAGATCTGCACCACCGGCAGGCCGGTATTGACCACCGGCAAGGCGCCCGACGCACCGGGCACGCAGCTGGTGGCCTGGGCCAGGCTGAGGCCTGGGGTGGCCAACAGCCAGGCCAGTGCAAAGGCAGCGCCCAGCGGCTGCAGCCAGCGTTTCATCAAGGCCAACATGGTTCATCTCCGGTCGATGTGGGGCCTGTAATTATTGCCGGTTTTATCAAATAAAGTGATCCCCAGGATGTTTGCTGCGGCCATCGGTGCGCGGCTTGGCGCGATCACCAGGCAGAAAAACAGGCCGCCCAGGTGCGGACAGGTGCTCAGCCCGGTGCGATCGCCGGCTGCAGGAACAGTGCCGGCACCTGTTCGGCCCGGATCGGCCGCGACAGCAAATAGCCCTGGCCGACATCCACCCCCATGGCCTTGACGGCGGCCAGTTGCTCGGCAGTCTCGATGCCCTCGGCAACGATCTTCTTGCCCAGGGATCGGCCCAGGTTGACCACCGCGCGCACGATCTCCAGGTTCTGCGGCGCCTTGTCCATGCCCATCACAAAGCTGCGGTCGATCTTCAGGCTGTCGATCGGCAGGGTGCTCAGGTAGGCCAGCGACGAGTAGCCGGTGCCAAAGTCGTCGATGCTGAACTTCACCCCCACCTTGCGCAGCGCGTGCAGCGCGTCCAGCGCCACCGAGAGCTTGCCCATCAGCGTGGTCTCGGTGATCTCCAGCGTCAGCTGGCTGGCCGGCAAGTCGTGGCGCAGCAGGGTCTCGCGCACCAGGTTGACCAGGCCGGCATTGCCCAGGTCGCGGCCCGAGATGTTGACATGCATGTCCAGCGGCACGCTGGCCAGGCCGGCGGCCCGCCACTGCGCCAGTTGGCCCACCGCCTGGTCGATGACCCAGCCGGTCAGGGCCTCGATGTGGCCACTCTCCTCGGCCAGGGTGATGAACACGTCGGGGCTGATGTGGCCGCGCTCGGGGTGCACCCAGCGCGCCAGGGCCTCGAAACCGCTCAGGCGGAAGGGCGACAGGTCGTAGAGCGGCTGGTAGACCAGCGACAACTGGCCGTCACCGATGGCGCGCCGCAGGTCGCCTTCGAGCTTGAGTTTTTCGGCGATGCGCTCGTGCATGCTCTGGTCAAACAGCGCGATGCGGCGGCGGCCGTCGGCCTTGGCCGCGTACATCGCCAGGTCGGCGTCGCGCAGCACCTCGTCGGCGCTGCGGTAGCCCAGGTCACTGAAGGTGATGCCGATGCTGGCGCCGGGCAGCACCTCGGTGCCGTTGATCATCAGCGGCGCTGACAAGGCGACCAGCAGGCGCTGCGCCAGCGCCAGCGCATCGTCGGGCGTGCCCACCTGCTCCAGCAGCACCGCAAACTCATCGCCGCCCAGCCGCGCCACCAGGTCGCTGGGCCGCACGCCGTTGGCCAGGCGCTGCGCCACCTCGCGCAGCAGCAGGTTGCCGGCCTGGTGGCCCAGGCTGTCGTTGACCACCTTGAAGCGGTCCAGATCCAGAAACATCACCGCAAAGCGCACCGCCGCATCCAGCCGGCTGCGCTCCACCGCCACGCCCAGGCGCTCGTTGAAGCAGTTGCGGTTGGCCAGGTCGGTCAGGCTGTCGTGGTAGGCGATGTGGTGCAGCTCGCCCTCGGCCTCGCGCCGCGAGGTGATGTCGTGCAGCTGGTAGATCAGGCCGCTGTGGTCGTTGGCCGGGTCGATGTAGCGCCCGCAGTGCAGCGACACCCAGATCTCGCGGCCGCTGGCATGGCGGCAGCGCAGCTCCATCGAGAAGGCACCGCCGGCCTCGCTGCCGCCGCCCTCGGTACGGCGGCGGAACAGCGCGGCATCGCCCGGGTGCAGCAGTGCGGCAAAGCGCTGGCCCAGCAGCAGCGGCTCGGCGGTGTTGAGCAGCAGGCACAGCGCCTGGTTGACCTGCTGGATGCGGCCGTCGGGCTGCACGATGGCCATGCCGATGGCCGCGTGGGTGAAGGCGGCGGTGAAGCGCTGCTGGTTGAGGGCCGCCTCGCACTGGGCCTCGGCGATGCGGGCCTCCTGGGCGGCACGGTCGGCCTCGTGGCGCTGCAGCGAGATGTGCACCAGCGCCAGCACCGCCGCCGTGACCACCGCCGCCACCCCGATCACCGCCGGGCCGAACTGGCGCGCGTTCAGCGCCAGCACCCCGGCCACCACCGCCGACACCAGGCAGATGGCGGCCAGCCAACTGTAGTTCTGGACCCAGTCGCGCAGCGACAGGCGCTGCCGGTTCTTGGCCGCCATCACCGCCAGCAGCGGCAGGCTGCTGCCCGCAAAGTAGGGCAGGGCGCCGGCGCAGACCGCTGCCAGATCGGCCAGCGTGGCCGACCAGCCCAGGCCCAGCAGCGCGGCATGGCTGGCCTGGTGCACCGCGCCGCACAGCGCCATGCCCACGGCGGCGGCCGACGGTGAGCTGACCCGGCTGCTCAGCCGCTTGGAGCTGCGCAGCGTGCCGACCACGCCCTCGGCCACAGCGGCCAGGATGGCGGCCGGCGCACCGTGCAGCGCCAGCAACGCAAACACGAATACATCGGCCACGCCGATCGTGTATTTGGTGCGCGGGATCTGCAGCGGGAAGCAGGCCGCCAGCGCCACAAAAACGATGCCCAGCTGCACCTGGGCCAGCGCCATCCAGGGCAGCGCCAGCAGTTGCTGCAAGGCCCAGACGGTGGCTACCCCGCCAGCGGCGGCCAGGGCCAGCCAGCGCCGGGTGGCGGCCGGGTTGTAGTCAAACAAATGGCGCTGTGCAAAGCGCCCCCAGGCACCGGGCCGGGGGCCTGGGTCGGGGGGCGTTGCGGGCGTCGCTGGTGCTGACGGGGGGGTCATGCAGTGGCTATCGGCAGTTGCCGGCGCTTCTCAAGGGCTGGGGACGACGGCAGGCTGCCAGGCCGGGCCTGGCGGGCCCACGGCGGGTCAGGGCTCGCCGATCAGGCTGCCCTCGGTGGCCAGCGACACCAGCGGTCGGCCGCCCTCGCTGAGGATGAAGCCTTCGCTCAGGATGAAGCCCTCGCTGAGGATGAAGCCTTCACTCAGGATGAAGCCCTCGCTCAGGATGAAGCCTTCACTGAGTATGAAGCCCTCACTCAGGATGAAGCCCTCGCTGAGGATGAAGCCCTGGCCCAGCATGGCCCCGCTGCCGGCGTTGAGCCAGTTGCTGAGCGTGGCGGTCGGCACGAAGGCGCCGGTCTGGCCGACCCAGGAGTTGCTGCCGGCCAGTTCGGTGGCGTTGACGACGCCCGGCGTGACCAGGGCCTGGTTGGCGGCCGGCGCCGCGCTGATCGACTTGATGAAGGTGTCGGCTGGCACGCTGTTGCCAGCGGGCCAGTAGCTCACGCTGTAGCGTTGGGCGGTGCCGCCGGCCCAGACCAGGCGCTGGTCCCAGATCGGCTGGTACTGGGTGAACAGCGCATCGCCGCTGACCAGGCGGTTACCGCCGGCCGTGACGATGCGGCTCCAGTTGAAGGCCTGGCCATTGAGGGTTGAGCTGGCGGTGGGCATCAGCTTGCCGGCGGCCAGCAGGTTGGCGCCCGCTGCCAGCGTGCCGGCTTCGATCGCCGGGCCGATGTCGGTGCGCAAGGCGGTGGCCAGCGAGACGGCGCCCGACACATTGAGGTAACCGGCGCCCTGCTGCAGCAGGTTGGCACCGGCCAGCGGCTGGGCCGAGTACTGCAGCATGGCCTTGATCAGCGGCGGTGTCAGGCCCGGGTTGGCCTGCAGCATCAGCGCCACCGTGCCGGCCACCACCGGCGCGGCCACCGAGGTGCCACTCAACATCATCTGGGTCTCGGGGTAGGTCTGGGTGATGCCCAGCGGCGTGACCAGGCTGGCGGCGTAGGTGCTGGCCAGGTAGTTCCAGGTCGGGTTGACGTTGGAGGCCTTGGTCGCGGCTGCGCTGACGATCTTGTTGCCCGGCGCCACCAGGTCGGGCTTGAGCAGGTTGTCGACCACCCGCTGGCCGTTGGCCGTGAGCATCGCGCCGCGGGTGGGGCCGCGTGCGCTGAAGTTGTTGACCACGTCGTCGCCGCGCGTCACGGTGTCCTTGAAGTTGACCGACCCGACGGTGATCACCGACGGCTCATGGCCGGGTGAGCTGATCGCGCCGTAGACCTCCTGGCCGGTGCTGGACCGGCCGAAGTTGCCGGCCGCCACCACCACGGTGATGCCCGCCGCAGTGGCGTTGCGCACCGCCAGGCACAGCGGATCGGTCTGCCAGCTGTCGGTGGAGTCGGCCGCCAGGCTCAGGTTCATCACCCGGATGTTGTATTCGCGGGCGTGGTAGATCACCCACTGGATCGC
>JANLZT010000487.1:0-4632 GCA_031366465.1 Betaproteobacteria bacterium
TGTTTCGCTCATATCGTCCATTCTGGGCGACTTCGACTCCCTAAATTGGCTGTCCGGAAACCTGGGACCACTTTAAGCGCGGGTAAAGCCAACGACTCTGGGCGGCCCTTCACTCGCAGCAGGCCCTGCAGCAGCGATCAAGCCGACCGCCGATTTCATCGTTGCGGCCCAGCCCGTCAGCGTGCGCGGCCGAGGGCGGCCTTGCTCACCCAAGCGTGCCGGGCTCCCCCGCCCGTCGCGCCAGCAGTTCTTCAGACACGGCCTCATACCCCGCTGCGGCCCGAAGCAGCCCGGCATCTCCCTGTGGCCTGCCGATCAGTTGCAGCCCGGCTGGCCAGCGTCCGTTGGCATGAAAGCCGGCCGGCACGCTGATCGCCGGCAGGCCGGCAAAGGTGGCGTAGAGGGTGCACTCCATCCAGCGGTGGTAGGTGTCCATGGCGCGGCCGGCGATGCATTGAGGCCAGCGCTCGGCGATGGCAAAAGGCCAGACCTGGGTGCTGGGCAGCGCCAGCAGGTCATGGCGCTCGAACAGGCCCAGCAAATGGGCATGGAAGGCCGTGCGCACCTCGCTGGCCTGCAAGAAATCCATGCAGCGCAACCCCAGGCCCTGGTCGTGTTCCCACAGGGCTTCTGGCTTGATCTGCTCGCGACTGGCGCCGGGCCGCCGCAGCAATGCCGCCACCTTGGGCGCCACCAAGGCGCGCCGCCAAGCCAGCCAGGCCTGCCAGAGCTGATCGGCATCGAAGCCCAGCGCAAGCGGCTCGACTTGCGCACCCTCTGCCGCGCAGCGTGCCAGGGCCTGCTCCAGCACTGGCAGCAGGCCGGCCTGCATCGGCAAATGGCCGCCCAGATCGCTCAGCCAGCCGATGCGCAGACCGCGCAGTGCACCGGCCGGGTTGTCGGTTGGTGGCACAAAGCGCCGGGGCGCGGCGTCGTGGTCGTTGATCGACAGCGGCACCCGCGGGTCGTGGCCGGCCTGGGTGCCCAGCAGCAGCGCCAGGTCGAGTACGGTGCGGGCCATTGGGCCTTCAGTGCCGAGTTGTGCCACCCAGGTGTCGGCGGCCGGCCACAGCGGCACCCGGCCCTGGCTGGGCCGCAGGCCGTAGACATGGTTCCAGGCTGCCGGGTTGCGCAGCGATCCCATGAAGTCCGAGCCGTCGGCCACCGGCAACAGACGCTGGGCCAGCGCCACCGCCGCGCCGCCACTGCTGCCGCCGGCACTGACGCTGGCATCCCAGGCATTGGGCGTTGCGCCGAACAGCGGGTTGAAGGTATGTGAGCCCAGGCCCAGCTCGGGCATATTGGTCTTGCCGATGATGATGGCGCCGGCGGCTTTCATGCGCGCGGTCATCAGGCTGTCTTGCGTCGGCATCACATCCTTGAGCAGCGGGCTGCCCTGGGTGCTGGGCAAGCCCAGCGCATGGCCGGTGTCCTTGATCGCCTGCGGCAGGCCATGCATCCAGCCACGGCTGCGGCCTTTCGCCAGTTCGGCGTCGCAGGTGTCGGCCTGTTGCAGCAATGCCTGGGCTGGGGCCAGGTTGACGATGGCATTGAGCGCCGGATTCAAGTGCTGGATGCGCGCCAGATAGGCCTGCATCACCTCGCGGCACGACACCTGCCGGGCGTGGATCTGGGCCGACAGGGCATGGGCGGCAAGGTCGGTCAGGTCGTTGGCGGGCATCGGGTCTCGGCTTCGGCGGCGGCTCAGGGTTGGCGCCGCAGGTCTGGCATTGCGGCTGCGCGCGCAGGCCTGGGGGAGGGTGCCGAAGCACCCGCCGCCAGCGCCCGGGCGATCACGAAATCACCCAGGCGGCTGCCACGCGGCAAGGCGCTGGGCGGTTTGCACGGGTCGGTGTCGATCACGCGGCAAAGGATAGCAGCGGCGCCGACACGCGCCGGGCGGGCTGGGCATCGGGGCGGGCGGCCGGCTTTCAGGCACAGTGCGGGCCCGAGAGGTGCCGCTCACGCCGCCCGCCGCCCGCCGCCCGCCGCCCGCCCAGCATCTGCCCGCCACTGCGCATGACCGACCAAGCCCTGCCCCTGCAAGCCGCCATCGTCGATCTCGACGGCACCCTGATCGACACCCTGGGCGACTTTGAGGTCGCCCTCAACCTCGCGCTGGCCGACCTGGGCCTGGCGGCGGTGGGCCGGCCCTTCATCGCGGCCACGGTGGGCAAGGGCAGCGAGCACCTGATCCGCCGCACGCTGGCCGAGGTGGGCGCCCAGGCCGGGCTCTACGACGTGGCCTGGCGCGCCTACCAGCAGCATTACGCGGCCATCAACGGCCAGCATTCTGTGGTCTATCCTGGGGTGGTGGCCGGCCTGCAGCGCCTGGCCGCAGCCGGCCTGCGGCTGGCTTGCCTGACCAACAAGCCCGGCGGGTTTGCCCGGCCGCTGCTGGTGGCCAAGGACCTGGACAGATTCTTCTCGCTGGTGTTTGGCGGCGATGCCTTTGCCCGCAAGAAGCCCGACCCGCTGCCCCTGCTGGAGACCTGCCGGGCGCTGGGCAGCACACCCGCGCGCACGCTGATGGTCGGTGACTCCAGCAACGACGCGCTGGCCGCGCGTGCTGCCGGCTGCCCGGTGGTGTTGGTCAGCTACGGCTACAACCATGGCCGCCCGGTGGCCGAGGCCGGCGCCGATGCGGTGATCGACAGCCTGGATCAGTTGCTGCTGCGCTGAGCGCTTCTTGTGCCAGCCCGCCCGCCGGCCGATCAGTTGTCAACCCGCTTGGGCGCAATGCCCAGCAGCGCGTCCTTGAGCAGATGATCGGCGGGCGACTTGCCCAGCCAGATCTTGGCCATCGCGTTAAAAAAAGCCGGCTCCTTGTAAGGCCCGACCTCGGCCTTGCCCTTGACGTACAGGGTGGTGCCGGTGCCGGGCAGCCATTCCACGGTCATGGTGTCGCCGGCCACCAGCAGCTTGTGCTGTGAGGCGGCTTCGCCCATCCGGTGGATCGCAGGCAGCGAGGCCAGGAACTCGTCACGCGACGAGTTGTTCTGGATGCCGTTGGACAAAATCTTGCCGAACTCGTTGGCATCGATGCTGCGCAACAGCACCACCTGGATGCGCTTGGCGCCGGGTGCTGCCAGCACCGCCTCGGGCGTGTTGGCCTTGGCGCTGAGGTAAAGCCCGGCCGCGTAGACCTTGAACACCGCCTTGTAGCGGATGCCGGCGCCGTTGAGCACCAGGGTCTGGCCGCCCAGTTGCACGTTGGGCTCGAAGCGCACACCAGCCAGGTCCACCGCCTGGGCCTGGGCCAAGCCAGGCCCGGCTGCCGACAAGGCGCCGGCCAGCAGCAAGGCCCGCCAAACTGGCTTGGGCAGGCAGGCAGCGAGTGTGAGCATCAAGGGCTCCAGGTGGTTGGAATGCGGATCCCGGGCTGCCGGCGCGCCGGCCAGCCGCCCCAGGGCGGACGCCGAGTATGCCCATTCCTGCCCAGGCCAAACTGCTAGACTGGCCCGCATGTTCATCGCACGCAAACAGACCAAAGGGTCGGCCGACCGGGGAGCCTGGCCCTGGCGACCCTGCGCCCCATTGGTCTGATTTGCCGTTGGCCGCCTGGGCCAGCCCACGCCGCCCCAGCCTGCCCCGCTACCCGGTAGATGCAACAGCCCCGGCTGCGCCAGGCCCCTGGCCCGCTGCGGTGCTGCGCCGGGCTGCCGCCCAACTCCCCGCTGAACCCAGCACCGCCCGCGTGCGCCGCGCCGATCTGGCCGGCGCCATGCCCTTGGAGCCCCGCACCGTGATCACCGAACTTGAATTCAAAAGCCTTGCCGCCCAAGGCTTCAACCGCATCCCCTTGCTCAGCGAGGCCTTTGCCGATCTCGAAACCCCGCTGTCGCTCTACCTCAAGCTGGCCGGCGGTGCCCGCCACAGCTTTCTGCTGGAGTCGGTGGTGGGCGGTGAGCGCTTTGGCCGCTACTCCTTCATCGGCCTGCCGGCGCGCACCCTGTTGCGCGCCACCGGCTGGGCCACCGAGGTGGTCACCGACGGCGTGGTGGAGGAGCGCCATGACGGCAATCCGCTCGATTTCATCGAGGCCTACCAATCCCGCTTCAAGGTCGCGCTGCGGCCCGGCCTGCCGCGCTTTTGCGGCGGCCTGGCGGGCTATTTCGGCTATGACGCGGTGCGCTATATGGAGCCCAGGCTGGCCGCCACCAAGAAGCCCGGCGGCCTGGACACGCCCGACATCCTGCTGCTGCAGACCGAGGAGCTGGCGGTCATCGACAACCTGTCGGGCCGCCTCTACCTGATCGTCTATGCCGACCCGGCCCAGAGCGAGGCCTACTTCAAGGCCAAGCGCCGGCTGGCCGAGTTGGCCGACAAACTGCGCTACTCGGTCACCGTGCCGCCGGTCAAACGCGGCCCGTCGCATTCGGTGGAGCGCGAGTTCTCCAAGGCCGACTACCTGGCCGCCGTGGACCGCAGCAAGCAGTACATCGCGGCCGGCGACATGATGCAGGTGCAGATCGGCCAGCGCCTGAAAAAACGCTACACCGAGAGCCCCTTGAGCCTGTACCGCGCGCTGCGCTCGCTCAACCCCTCGCCCTATATGTACTTCTACGACATGGGTGATTTCCAGATCGTCGGCGCCAGCCCCGAGATTCTGGTGCGCCACGAGCACACGCC
>JANLZT010000501.1:0-1557 GCA_031366465.1 Betaproteobacteria bacterium
AGCATCGCCCAGGAGGCCATCGAGGTGGTGCAGTCGGGCGAGGTGAGGTTCGTGCCCGAGCAGTGGGTCAACACCTACAACCAGTGGATGAACAACATCCAGGACTGGTGCATCAGCCGCCAGCTCTGGTGGGGCCACCAGATCCCGGCCTGGCATGGCAGCGGCGGCGAGCTGTTTGTCGCCCGCAGCGAGGCCGACGCCCGCGTGCAGGCCGATGCGGCCGGCTACAGCGGTGAGCTGCAGCGCGACCCGGATGTGCTCGACACCTGGTACTCGTCGGCGCTGGTGCCGTTCTCCACACTGGGCTGGCCGGCCAAGACGATCGAGCAGGACCTGTTTCTGCCCAGCAGCGTGCTGGTCACCGGCTACGACATCATCTTTTTCTGGGTCGCCCGGATGATCATGATGACGCGGCACTTCACCAAGACTGCCGATTGCCCAGAGGGCAAGGTGCCCTTCCGCGATGTCTACATCCACGGCCTGGTGCTGGACGCCCAGGGCAAGAAGATGAGCAAGAGCGAGGGCAATGTGCTCGACCCGGTGGACCTGATCGACGGCATCGCGTTGGGACCCTTGCTGGACAAGCGCAGCACCGGCCTGCGCAAGCCCGAGAACGCCGCCAAGGTGCGCAAGGCCACGGCGGCTGAGTTCCCCCAAGGCATCCCGGCCTATGGCGCCGACGCGCTGCGCTTGACCTTTGCGGCGATGGCCACGCTGGGCCGCAGCGTCAACTTCGACAGCAAGCGCTGCGAGGGCTACCGCAACTTCTGCAACAAGCTGTGGAACGCCAGCCGCTTTGTGCTGATGAACTGCGAGGGCCAGGACTGCGGCCTGAAAGAGCACAGCAAGGCTGAATGTCAGCCCGGCGGCCCGGCCCACGGCTATTTGAAGTTCGCGCCGGCCGACAAGTGGATCACCAGTGAGCTGCAACGGGTGGAAGCCGCTGTGACCGAGGGCTTTGCCGGCTACCGGCTGGACAACGTGGCCAATGCCCTCTACCAGTTTGTCTGGGACGCCTACTGCGACTGGTACCTGGAGATCGCCAAGGTGCAGATGGCCGGCGGCACGCCCTCTGAGCAAAGGGCGACCCGCCGCACCCTGCTGCGGGTGCTGGAGACCGTGCTGCGCCTGCTGCACCCGATCACGCCCTTCATCACCGCCGAGCTGTGGCACACGGTGGCCGAGGTGGCCGGCCGCAAACCCGCCGGCAGCAGCGACACCGTGGCCACGGCGGCCTACCCGCAGGCGCAACTGGAGAAGATCGACGCCGCATCGGACGCCTGGATGGCCCGCCTGAGGGCCCAAGTGGCCGCCTGCCGCAGCCTGCGCAGCGAGATGGGCCTGTCACCCGCCGCCCGGGTGCCGCTATACGTGATTGGCGACGCCGCGTTCACCAGCCAAGCCGCGCCGCTGCTCAAGGCGCTGGTCAAGCTGTCCGAGGTTCGCCTGTTCACCGACGAGGCGGCCTTCAGCCAGGCCAGTGCCAGCTCACCGGTCGCCGTGCTGGGCGATGTGCGGCTGGCCCTGCATGTGGCGATCGACGTGGCCGCCGAGCGG
>JANLZT010000502.1:0-1671 GCA_031366465.1 Betaproteobacteria bacterium
TCAGTGCGACGGGCCCTTCATGCCGGCGGGCAATGGCAGCGGCATCACCTCGATGCCCTCGTCGGCCAGGGCCGCGCGGTCCTCGGCGCTGGCCTGGCCGCGAATGCCCCGGTGCTCGGCTTCGCCATAGTGGATGCGCCGGGCTTCCTCCGGGAATCGCTCCCCCACGTCCTCGGTATTGCGCAGCACCTGCTGCACGGCCTGCATCCACAGGGCCTGCAGTTCCGGCGGTGGCGCCCCTGGCATGGCCGTTGGCGCGCTGGGGCTGGCGGTGGGTGGCGGCTTGGCGGCGGGCGCTTCGGCGGGCGGCCGGGCGCCCGACAGGTTCAGCCTGGGCGCGCTGGGCATGCGGGTGATGCTGGCATCACTGCACATCGGACAGCTCACCAGGCCCCGGTCGGTCTGCGACAGAAAATCGCCCTCAGACCCAAACCAGCCTTCAAAGCCATGACCCAGCTTGCAGCGAAGATTCAACACTTTCATCGTGCGGTCATTATCAATGGGCGGGCCTCTCAGCCTCTCAGACCGCCGGGCCCCAATCGAGTGGCCACAAACCGGCCCGCCACTTCTGCAGCCACTGCAGGCCGATCAGGGTTTTGACGTCGGTCAGTTCACCGCGTGCGGCCAGCGCGTCCAGCTCGGGCTCGCTCACCAGGCACAGGTCGATCAGCTCGCCCACATCCAGCCGGCGCTGGCCGGGCTGCAAGCCACGCGCAAACCAGATCTCGATGCCTTCAGTGGAGTAGGCACAGGCGTTGTGCACCAGGCAGGCCCGCGCCCAGTCGGTGGCGCGGTAGCCGGTCTCTTCAAGCAGTTCGCGTTGCGCGCACTGCTGCACCGTCTCGCCCGCGTCAAGCTTGCCGGCCGGGAACTCCAGCATCACCCGGGCCAGGGGGTAGCGGTACTGGCGCTCCATCACCAGCCGGCCATCGCCCAGCAAGGGCACCACCATCACCGCACCGGGGTGCACGATGTACTCGCGGCTGGCGGTGCTGCCGTCGGCAAACGCCACCGTGTCGCGCCGCACATCCAGAAAATTGCCCCGGTAGGCCTGGGCCGTGCTCAGGCAGCGCTCCACCAGTGCTTCATCGGCCATGGCGCACCCTCGTCAGCGGCTCAGGCATTGGCGCCGCGCCGCAGCACCCGCCAGACAAAACCAGGGAAAGCGAAGGTCAGCATCAGGCAGAGCACCGCCGCGTAGAACTCCCAGCCCTGCGGCGCGCGCTGGCCGATGCGCGACTCGATCAGCACGCCCAGCGCAACCAACAGGCCTGAGAGCAGCAGCAGCTCCAGCAAACGCCAGCCCAGGGCCTTGGGCTGGCGGCGTGGGCCCACCAGCAACAGCCGGTTGGAGAGGAAAGGCAGATTGGCTGCAGCAAAGCCCAGCAACAGCAACAGCCAACTTGCAGCCGCGCCACTCATTTCGGGCTGGCCCCGCAGCGCAACGCCACCGGGCGATCAGGTGGCCAGCGCACGCAGAATGGCATCGCGGCAGATCGCCATCAGGCCGCCCGGCAGCAGGCCAAAGCCCAGCACCGCCGCGCCATTGAGCGCCAGAAGCGCGCTCACGCCACTGCCCTGCACTGGGCGTGAGGCGTCGGTGGGCTCGTCGAAATACATCACCTTGACGACGCGCAGGTAGTAGAAGGCGCCCACCAGCGACAGCATCAC
>JANLZT010000719.1:0-2700 GCA_031366465.1 Betaproteobacteria bacterium
GACAGCTTTTGCCGCTGCTCGGGCGTGAGCACCGCGCTGGCGTCCAGCATCGCCTGCAGGCGCTTCTTGCTGGCCTCGTCGTGGCGCGATTGCAGCTGCCTGCGCAGCCCTTCAGCGGCGGCAGCATCGATCTGCGGCGCGGCCATGATGCCCATCAACTGCTGGTGCAGGGCCCGGTCACCGGCGTGCTGCTGGCGCATCTCGTCGTGGGCCCGGTCCATGATCGCCTTGACGCGGGTCTTCTGGTCAGGGCTGGCGCCCACCGAGTCCAGCATCCGGTCCGACAACATCGGCGAGCCGGCCATGCCCGGGCCCATGCGGTGTGCCATGGCGTGGTGAGCGCCGCCCTCGGCCCCCGGGCCGCCGGCCATCCCGCGCCCGGGCATCGGCTGGGCCTGCGCCAGCGTGAGCAGCGCGCCGGACAGCGCCACCACCAGTGTGGCCGACAGCCCGAGGTGGGCCCATGACAGGCGGGCAGGCTGGTCTGGACGATGGTCTGGACGATGGTCTCGAAGAGTGCGGGAAGTCATGCTGGTCACCTGGGTGAAGTTTGAGAGTGTGCCCATGCTCGCCGCCCGGGGTAAGCCGGGCTTGCGCGCAGGGTAAAGATCGGTAAACGGCGACCGCAGGGGCCGGCTGCGCTCAAGGCGTGGCGGCCTCGATGCGCTGCAGGCGCCGCCTGAGCGCAAACATCGGGTTGGCACAGCGCAGGTCCAGCCGCAGCAGCAGCCCGTTCTGGCGGTCCACCGCCATCACGCCGTCCAGCCGGGTGCTGCCATCGCTGCCGGCGCCCGGGCTGCTGCTGGCCGACGGTGCCTCACCGAACAGCTCGATCACCGCCACGTCGAAATCCCGCCCGGCCACCGTCTGCGGGCCGATGGCCACCACCTGGCCGCGCACCCGGGCACTGGCCACTTGCTCGTCGGCGCCGGCCAGCTCGCCCGACACCACCTGGCCCAGCACCAGACCAGGCTTGAGCAGACGGCGCCAGGCTATCAAGGCAGCGGGCCCGTCGAGCAGGCTGTTGCCGGCCAGGTCCTGGCGCCAGGGCTTGTCCAGCCAGCGCCCATCGACCTGCAGCTTGAACTCGATCTGCTCGCGCCGCAGGCCGCTGACCTGCATCACCAGCGTTTGCGCCTGCCCGGCCACCCGGTCGTCGTAGACCAGCCGGTCGCCGATGGCCACCGGCAGGCTGGCCTGGCGCTGGGCCGCCATCGCCTCGCCCGGCGGGGCGCAGGCCTTGGCGGCAGCAGCACTGCGCAAGGCCTCGAAGCGGCCCTTCAAATCGGCCAGCTCGGCGGCTTCCGGGCCGTCAGGGCGCATCGCCAACAGGGCCGGCCAGAACACCGTGACGCCCAGGCCGAGCGCGATCAGGTTGTTGCCGGCACGCGAATCCACCGCATAGGCCACATCGGCGGCCTGCTGCTGGACCGCGTCGATTTCGTCAGAAAGACGATCACAGGCCCACAGCGCGTAGCGGGCCGGGTCGGTCGGCTTGGGCGCGATCTCCACCGAGCGCGAGGCGCAAGCCGGCAACAAGGCCAGGGTGATCGCGGCCAACAGGCCGGGCAGAGCCGGCAGCCCCGCAAGGGTTGTGCATCGAAAGGGGGCCGGGCCGGGCATCACGCGCGGATTGTGCCCTGCAGCGCCAGCGATCAACCGGCTGGCCGGGGCGGACGTCCACAGGGCGTGGGTGCGCAAATGACGTACAAGCCCGCTGGCGCGGGCGTTTTTGTACTTGGCGGAGAAGGAGGGATTCGAACCCTCGATACGGGAGAACCGTATACCGGATTTCGAGTCCGGCGCATTCGACCACTCTGCCACCTCTCCTGCTGCATTGCTTGGCAAAAAAATCACCCGGGGTCGGCGGGTGAAGCCCGCGATTCTAGCGTCAAAAACAGGGCTGACTCAGTCGGCGCAGGCCGTGCCAATCGCTCAAGCCTTGAGCAGCTTGAGCCCGCCCAGGTAAGGCTGCAGCGCCGCCGGGATGCGGATGCTTCCGTCGGCTTGCTGGTGGTTCTCCAGCACCGCCACCAGCGCCCGCCCCACCGCAAGGCCCGAGCCGTTGAGGGTGTGCACCAGCTCGGTCTTGCCGGCGGCGTTTCGGAAGCGGGTCTGCATCCGGCGGGCCTGGAAATCGCCGCAATTGCTGCAGCTGCTGATCTCGCGGTAGCTGGCCTGGGCCGGCAGCCAGACCTCCAGATCGTAGGTCTTGACGGCGCAAAAGCCCATGTCGCCGCCGCACAGCAGCACCACCCGGTAGGGCAGCTCCAGCATTTGCAGGATGGCCTCGGCATGGCCGACCATTTGCTCCAGCGAGGCCGGGCTGTGCTCGGGCATCACCACCTGCACCATCTCGACCTTGTCGAACTGGTGCTGGCGGATCATGCCCCGGGTGTCGCGCCCTGCCGAGCCGGCCTCGGCGCGGAAGCAGGGGCTGTGCGCCGTCAGCTTGATCGGCAGCGCGTCGGCCTGCAGGATCTGCTCGCGCACGGTGTTGGTCAGCGAGATCTCGGAGGTGGAGATCAGGTATTGCTCGGGCTGGGCCTCATCACCACCCCTGAGCACCCAGAACATGTCGTCCTTGAACTTGGGCAACTGGCCGGTGCCCTCCAGGATCTCGCGGTTGACGATGTAGGGCGTCCAGCACTCGGTGTAACCGTGCTCGGTGGTCTGCACGTCCAGCATCAACTGCGCCAG
>JANLZT010000523.1:0-2199 GCA_031366465.1 Betaproteobacteria bacterium
TGGGCCCGCTGGTGGACCAGGCCGCCTGGCTGGCGATGCAGGCCGCGCTGGCGCAAGCCACCGACCAGGGCGGCCAGGTGAGCGGCGGTGAGCGGGTGATGGTGGGCGGCCAGACCCAAGCCTACGACCAGGCCTATTACGCCGCCCCGGCGCTGGTGCAGATGCCGGCCCAAAGCGTGGTGGTCTGCCACGAGACCTTTGCGCCCATCCTCTACTGCCTGCGCTATGACACGCTGGACCAGGCGATCAACTTGCACAACGCAGTGCCGCAGGGCCTGTCGTCGGCGATCCTCACCAACGATCTGCGCGAGGCCGAGGCCTTTCTGGCCGCCGCCGGCAGCGACTGCGGCATTGCCAACGTCAACATCGGCACCTCGGGCGCCGAGATCGGCGGCGCCTTTGGCGGCGAGAAAGAGACCGGCGGCGGCCGCGAATCGGGCTCGGACGCCTGGCGCAACTACATGCGCCGCGCCACCAACACCATCAACTACTCGGGCGCGCTGCCGCTGGCCCAGGGCGTGAAGTTCGAGGTTTAGACGTCGGTCGGCGCCTCATCGCCCTCGTCATCGGTGGGCAGGCACAGCATGTGGGTGGTGACGGCGTACTCGAAGACCTCACCGTGGCGGGCCCAGTCGATCACGGTGTGCATCACGCGCGCGGCCTGCTGGTCGCCCAGGGTGTCGCTGAGCAGGCGCACAAAGGCCTTGTCGGGCAACTGGCCGCTGGGCGCTTGTTCCAGGCGCTCGCGGATGTGGGCGGCCAGCGGCACATGGGCCAGCAACTGCTGGCCAAACAACTGCTGGCGCAGGCCGTGGTGGGCATCCACATAGCGCTGGCCCAGCGGTGTGAGCTGCAGGTCCCCGGCTTCAAGCTGGGCCAGGCCCAACAGCGCCACCGCATGTGCCACCGGCAGCAGGTCGGCGTCGGTCAGGCCGGTCTCCTCGGCCAGGCGGGGCAGGTCGGCGCGGCCGCCAAAGGGTGGCTCGGCCAGCAACTCCAGCAGGCCGTCCATGCGCGAGACATCGGCGCCCGGCAGGCGCTCGGCCAGCAGCGCCGGTGCCAGTGGCCCGGCACCCCGCGCCTGGCGCAGCGGGCGGTGGGTCATCAGCGCATAGATCTGGTCCACCAGCGCCCGCACTTCCACGCTGTCGGCGTCGCGCGGCCGGGGCAGTGCCACCGGCAGCTGGTGCTGGATGCGGCCGGGGTCGCTGGCCAGCACCAGCACCCGGTCGGCCATCAGCACCGCCTCCTCGATGTTGTGCGAGACCACCAGCATCGCCTGGGTGGGCATCGCGCCGCCCTGCCACAGCGCCAGGATGTCGTCGCGCAGGCGCTCGCCGGTCAGCACGTCCAGGGCCGAGAAGGCCTCGTCCATCAGCAGCACATCGGGCTCGATCACCAGGGCCCGGGCGATACCCACGCGCTGGCGCATGCCGCCCGACAGCTCGCGCGGCAGCGCACCCTCAAAGCCGCCCAGGCCGATCATCTCGATCACCCGGGCCGAGCGCGTGGCGCGCGCGGGCGCCGGCAGGCCCAGCGCCTCCAGGCCCAGCTCGACGTTTTGCTGCACCGTCAGCCAGGGGAACAGCGCGAACGACTGGAAGACCATGCCGATGCCCCGGGCCGGCCCGTGCAGCGGCTGGCCACGGCATGTCACGCTGCCGGCGTCGGCCGGTGTCAGCCCGGCCAGGATGCGCAGCAAGGTGCTCTTGCCCGAGCCCGAGGCGCCCAGCAGGGCCACGATCTCGCCGCTGGCCAGCGCAAAGTCGACCTGGTCGAGCACCGTGCGCAAATGGCCGTCGGCCGACCGGAACTGCTTGCCCACGCCCTGCAGTTGCAGCACCGGGCCGGCCCAGGGGCCTGGATTCTCAGACATGGTGGCTAGACATGCATTCGGCCCTCGGCCAGCCGGTACAGCGGGCGCCACAGCAGGTGGTTGAGCGCCATCACGAACACGCACATCACGCCGATGCCCAGCGCGATGCGTGGGAAGTCACCGGCGCTGGTCATCGCCGCGATGTAGCTGCCCAGGCCCTGGGCGGTGAGGGTGGTGTCGCCCCAGCTGACCACCTCGGCCACGATGCTGGCATTCCATGAGCCGCCGCTGGCGGTGATGGCGCCGGTGACAAAGCTGGGGAACACCGCCGGCAGCAAGAAGCGGCGCCAGCGCAGCCAGCCGCGCAGGCCCAGGTTGTCGGC
>JANLZT010000560.1:0-1503 GCA_031366465.1 Betaproteobacteria bacterium
CGA
This sequence comes from Betaproteobacteria bacterium, assembly GCA_031366465.1. GTDB lineage: Bacteria > Pseudomonadota > Gammaproteobacteria > Burkholderiales > Burkholderiaceae_C > Pseudaquabacterium. The sequence goes on from JANLZT010000560.1 coordinate 4, forward strand.
GCTGGGGGTGCCGCTGGCTGAGGTGGCAGGCAGTGGCCCCAAGGGCCGCATCACGCAGGCCGATGTGCAGGGCTTCGTCAAGGGCGTGATGGCCGGTGCGGTGCAGACCAGCGCGCAAAAGGCCAAGGCCAAGGCCCCGGCGCCGGCAGCCGCAGGCGGCGGTGGCGGAGAAACCTTCCCCGGCCTGCTGCCCTGGCCCAAGGTCGATTTCGCCAAGTTCGGCCCCGTCGAGCGCAAGGACTTGTCGCGCATCCAGAAGATCAGCGGCGCCAATCTGCACCGCAACTGGGTGCTCATTCCCCACGTCACCAACCACGACGATGCCGACATCACCGACCTCGAAGCCTTCCGCGTGCAGCTGAACAAGGAAAACGAGAAGTCGGGCGTCAAGGTCACGATGCTGGCCTTCATGATCAAGGCGGCGGTGGCCGCACTCAAGAAGTTCCCGCAGTTCAATGCCAGCCTGGACGGTGAGCAGTTGGTGTTGAAGAGCTACTTCCACATCGGCTTTGCCGCCGACACCCCCAACGGCCTGGTGGTGCCGGTGATCAAGGACGCCGACAAGAAGGGCGTCTACCAGATCAGCACCGAGATGGGCGAGCTGGCCAAGAAGGCGCGCGACGGCAAGCTGGGCCCGGCCGACATGTCGGGTGGGTGCTTCTCGATCAGCAGCCTGGGCGGCATCGGTGGGCGCTACTTCACGCCCATCATCAACGCGCCCGAGGTGTCCATCATGGGCGTCTGCAAGAGCAGCATCGAGCCGCGCTGGGACGGCAAGCAGTTTGCGCCGCGGCTGATCCTGCCGCTGTCGTTGAGCTGGGACCACCGGGTGATCGACGGCGCCGCCGCCGCGCGCTTCAACGTCTACTTTGCCGGCCTGTTGGCCGACTTCCGGCGCATCCTGCTGTGATGAAGACCGCCCCCGACCTGAACCAGCCCCAAGACAAGCGGAGACAAGCATGGCGCTGATCGATGTGAGCGTGCCCGACATAGGCGACTTCAAGGACGTCGCGGTGATCGAGATCCTGGTCAAACCCGGTGACACCGTGGCGGTTGAGCAAAGCCTGATCACGGTGGAGAGCGACAAGGCCTCGATGGAGATCCCCTGCAGCCATGCCGGTGTGGTCAAGGAGATCAAGGTTGCGCTGGGCGACAAGATCAACCAGGGCACGGTGCTGCTGTCGCTGGAGGCGGCGGGTGCGGTGGTTGCGCCTGCCGCCACTGCGGCGCCGGCCGCCGCTGCCGCCGTGGCCGCTTCGCCCGCCGTCGCCGCTGTGGCGGCGCCACAGCCTGCCAGCTACGCCGGCGGCGCTGACCTGGAATGCGACCTGCTGGTGCTGGGCGCCGGCCCGGGCGGCTATTCGGCCGCCTTCCGCGCCGCCGACCTGGGCCTGAAGACCGTCATCGTCGAGCGCTATGCCGCGCTGGGCGGGGTCTGCCTGAACGTCGGCTGCATCCCCAGCAAGGCCTTGCTGCATGTGGCCAGCGTGATGGACGAGG
>JANLZT010000564.1:0-7606 GCA_031366465.1 Betaproteobacteria bacterium
CTCAAAGCAGATTGCCGCACTTCGTTTCGCAATGCCTCTGATCAAGGAGCAGCAAGAGATCGTGGCGCGTATGACTGCGCTCGGCGAGGCGATGGTCCGGGAGTCGAACTTCGTGGCGAAACTTCGACTGGAGAAATCCGGCCTTATGGACGACCTCCTCACCGGCCGCGTCCGCGTCACCCCGCTGCTGGCGCCCGCCGCCCCATGACCGCCCCGCGCCCGCCCTCGCTGACCACGCCGCCCGCCGGCTAGGCCGACTGGCTGGCCGACCTCAAAACCCGCATCCACAGTGCCCAGCAGCGCGCGGCGCTGGCCGTCAACCGCGAGTTGGTGGGGTTGTACTGGCAGATCGGCCGCGACATCCTCAGCCGCCAGTCGCAGCAGGGCTGGGGCGCCAAGGTGGTGGACCGGCTGGCGCATGACTTGCGCACCGCTTTCCCCGACATGCAGGGCTTTTCGCGCGCCAACCTGATGTATATGCGCGCCTTTGCCGAGGCCTGGCCCGACGAGGCAATCGTCCAACAGCTTGTTGGACATTTGCCCTGGGGCCACAACCTGGTGCTGCTCACCAAGCTGAAAGGCCACGACCTGCGCCTGGCCTACGCGCGGCGCTGCATAGCGCACGGCTGGTCGCGCAACATGCTGAACATCCACATCGAGACCCGGCTGCTGGAGCGTGAAGGCCAGGCCCTGACCAACTTCGAGGCCTGCTTGCCGGCCCCGGGGTCGGACCTGGCCCACCAAGCGTTGAAAGACCCCTATCTGTTCGACTTTCTGCGGGTGGGCCAGGAGGCCGGCGAGCGCGAAATCGAAACTGCGCTGGTGCAACACATCTCGCGCTTTTTGCTGGAGCTGGGCGCCGGCTTTGCCTTTGTCGGCAAGCAGGTGCCGCTGGAGGTGGGCGGCGATGACTTCTTCATCGACCTGCTGTTCTACCACCTCAAGCTGCGCTGCTATGTGGTGATCGAGCTCAAGGCCGGGCCGTTCAAGCCCGAGCATGTGGGGCAGCTGGGCTTCTACCTGACCGCCGTGGACATGCAGATGAAAACCGCCGCCGACGCACCCACCATCGGCCTGCTGCTGTGCAAGAGCAAGAACAAGGTGGTGGCCGAATACGCACTGCGCGACAGCGCCAAACCGATGGGCGTGGCCGAGTATCAACTGATCGCCGCGCTGCCGGCCGATCTGCAGACCAGCCTGCCCACCATCGCCCAGATCGAGCAGGCGCTGGGTGAAGGGTCGGGCGATGCCTTGTCGGATGGTGTTTGATATGAGGTTCTTTGAGCCGCTATGAGCCGCTATGAGCCGCTGTGCGTGGTTGACTCCGACTGCGTCCGCATGACCTGGCCATTTCGACAGGCATAGTTCGACAGGTCAGACGGGAGAACCGAACGATGCGCCCAACCGTACCCATCCCGCCCTGGACAGCCGAGGGCGTCCTGCCGCCGCTGGACGAAACCAACCCTGTCAGCCCGACCCGGGCGCCATACCCGGTGTCGCTGACCGATCTGGTGGCGCACTTCGCCACGTCGCCGCAGCGTTGCGCAGTGTTGAAGGGCTTGCTGGCCTATCGCGCGGCCCTGCACGCCAACGGCTATGTGGCTGGTTTCCAGTGGCTGGATGGCAGCTTCATGGAGGATGTGGAGACGCTGGAGGCGCGCGCACCGCGCGACATTGACGTTGTGTCGTTTGTGCATGCTCCGCAATCGGCTGCACCGACGCCTGCGGACAGTGAGGTGCTGGACCACGACTTGGCCAAGGCCAGGTTTCAGGTTGACGGCTACTTTTTGGAGCTGGATGCCGTGCCGCCCCGAGAAATCAGCTTCTGGTCGGCCTACTGGTACAGCCTGTGGGCGCACCGGCGCAACAGGGTTTGGAAGGGGTTTTTGCAGATTGAGCTGCGCCCCGATGACGATGCCGTGGCGGCCGCCTGGCTGGCGCAAAATGCGGTGGCTGGAGCCGCACCATGACTGAGCATGCATCGTTGACCGCTGAAAGGTCGTTTCTGGAGGCACGCCTTGCCGAGTTGCCTGACCATGCCCGCTTGACCCGCCAGAGCACCGAAAGCCGGCTGCGGGCCGTGGCTGAGCAACTGGCACGGCTCCCGCGCGTGTCTTTGGCACCGGCCCCTGTCAGGCTGACCTTCCGGGGGCGCCCGGTGCTGGGCAGCCAGGGCATCTTTGCCGACTTTGGCGCCAAGGCTGTCAGCAGCTTCTCTGAAGCGGTGGCCGCAGTGGCCGCATCGCTGGCTGCACCCCTGGCGGCGATGGGCCCGATCCCCAATCGTGAGATCAACCAGTTGTTGATCACGGGCGTGGCCGTGGGTTCGTTCGGATTTGAGCTTCAGGCCCTGCCCCAGCAACAGGCCGATTGGACAGAGCCCAGCGCAGTAAGCCGTGCCCTGCAGCAGACCCAGAATCTTTTGCTCGGGACGACCGCAGCCGACGATGAATTGCTCGCGGACACGGTTGCTGAGCTGGACCAACGCGCCGTCGACAAGGTACGGGCTTTTGTCTCGGTCCTGCTGGAGAACGATGCCGTCTGCACCCTGCAGAACGGCGACCAGGTATTCCGCTTCACAGAATTGGGGCAGGTTCAAGCCAGCTTGGCACGGCTCAGCCGTGACAACCTGCAAAAGTCGGTGATTGCCCTTGAGGGAAGCTTCGAGGGGTTGCTGCCGAAGCGGCGCACCTTTGAATTCCGCAGGGCCGACACGGGTGAAGTGGTGGGCGGCAAGATGGCCGCCGCGATTGAGCGGCCCGAGGCCGTGAATGACCACTTGGGTGAGCCCGTGATTGCGCAATTTGCGCAGACCACTGTGGGTCATGGCAGGCCCCGCTACCTGTTGCAGGCCCTGCCGGAATGGCAGGCCTGAGTCACTTCGACGCCAGGTCCAAATGCGTTCGGTGCGTTTCAAGCCACCCCGAGCCGTCACACACCGCGCGCGCACCGTCGAGGGCTTGAATGGGCTGGGAACTCGCCACCGTTGAAAAGCCCTTTGTCGAGCAATTGCTCAGCATGGGCTGGCGCCATCTGCAAGGCGACCTGGACACCCCCGACAGCACCGGCCGCAGCAGCTTTGCCGAGGTGGTGCAAGAGGCCACGCTGCGCCGGCAACTGCGGGTGCTGAACCTGCGGGACGTGGCCGGTCACCCCCAGCCCTGGCTGGACGAGGGCCGCATCAGCCAGGCCGTGGCCGCCATCACCCGCATCCCCAGCCACCGGCTGATGGAGGCCAACCGGGATGCCACGGCGCTGCTGCTGGGGGGCATCACGGTGGACGGCCTGCCGGGCTGGGACGGTGGCCGGGGCCAGACACTCCACTACATCGACTGGCTGCAGCCCGAGCGCAACGAATTCACCGTGGTCAACCAATACCGGGTGGACTGCCCGCCGGGCTACACCCGGGGCAAGGCCTTCATCGTGCCCGACCTGGTGCTGCTGGTGATCGGCATCCCACTGGTGGTGGTGGAGTGCAAAAGCCCGTCCGTGTCCGAGCCGCTGGCCGACGCGGTAGACCAGCTGCGCCGCTACAGCAACCAGCGCCGCGCCAGCGACGAGGTGATGGACAACGAGGGCAACGAGCCGCTGTTCCACACCAACCAGTTGCTGGTGGCCACCAGTTTTGACGAGGCCCGGGTGGGCAGCGTGGGTGCCGGCTTCCGCCACTTTGCGGCCTGGAAGACAGTGGTGGGCGCCGATGGCCAGGGTACCGAGGCCGAGGTGGCTGCGGGGTTGGCTGCGGGGCTGGCAGCAGCGCTGGGCGCCCAGACCGGCAAGCCGGCGGGTCAGGCCTTGTCAGAACAAGAGCGGCTGGTGGCCGGCCTGCTGCGCCCGGCCAATCTGCTGGACGTGGTGCGGCACTTCACGCTGTTCATGGTTACCGAGGGCCAGACGGTGAAGGCGCTGTGCCGCTACCAGCAGTACCGCGCCGTCAGCCGCGCGGTGCTGCGGCTGCGCACCGGCAAGACCCGGCAGCAGGACGGTGAGTTTGACCGGCGCGGCGGCATCGTCTGGCACACCCAGGGCTCGGGCAAGAGCCTGACCATGGTCTTCCTGATCCGCAAGCTGCGCACCGACCCGGCGCTGCGCCGCTTCAAGGTGGTGGTGGTGACTGACCGCAGCGACCTGGAAAACCAGCTCTCGGGCACCGCTGCGCTGACCGGGGAATCGGTGGACATCGCCACCTCGGCCGACGCGCTGCGCCACCTGCTGCGCCGCAAGGGGCCGGGCCTGCTGTTCGGCATGATCCAAAAATCACGCGGCAGCGACCTGGGCAACGACGCGGCCGGTGAGCCGCCGCTGCAGCGCGGCGACCTGCCCAAGCTGCCGTCCACCGTGCTGGCGGCCCGCGAGCCCAGCCCGGCGCCCTACAGCCCGGAGGTGCTGAACGACGACGACAGCATCCTGGTGCTGGTGGACGAGGCCCACCGCAGCCAGGCGGGCGACCTGCAGGCCGCGCTGCAACTAGGCCTGCCCAATTGCGCGCGCATCGGCTTCACCGGCACGCCCATCTTGATGGGCGACAAGAAGCGCACGCATGAGATCTTTGGTGAGTTCATCGACCGCTACACCCTCCGTGAGGCCGAGGCCGATGGCGCCATCGTGCCCATCTTGTACGAGGGCCGCACGGCACAGGGTGCGTTGAAGGACGGCGCCAGCCTGGACGATTTGTTCGAGGACTTGTTCCGCGAGCACACGCCCGACGAACTGGAGGCGATCAAGCAGAAGTACGCCACCAAGGGCCCGATCTTTGAGGCGCCCGACCTGATCCGCGACAAGGCGCGCGACATGCTGCGCCACTACGTGACCCACATCCTGCCCAATGGCCTCAAGGCCCAGGTGGTGGCCTACAGCCGGCTGGCGGTGGTGCGCTACCTGGGTGCCTTCAGCGCGGCGCGGGATGAGTTGCTGGCCCAGGCCGACGCGCTGAGCGCCGACGACAAGGCCCTGGACGACGAGGCGCTGTGCCGGCGGCCGCCGGCAGTGCAGGCGCAGGTGCAGGCCTGGCGCTACCGTGCGCTGCTGGCGCAGCTTGAGATTGCGCCCATCATCTCGGGCAGCAACAACGACGACCCGGCCTGGAAGGCCTGGACCGATGGTGGCGGCCAGAAGGTACTGATCGAACGCTTCAAGAAGCCGCTGCTGCACACCGACCCCACCAAAACTGACCCGTTGGCCTTCCTGATCGTCAAGTCCATGCTGCTGACCGGTTTTGATGCGCCGATCGAGGGTGTGATGTACCTGGACCGGCCGATCCGCGAGGCCGAGCTGCTGCAGACCATCGCCCGTGTCAACCGCACCGGCCACGGCAAGAAGTTTGGCATCGTGGTGGATTACTTCGGCCTGGCCCACCACCTGAAGGAGGCGCTGCAGGTCTACGCCGACGAGGACATCGCCGGCGCGCTGCAAAGCCTGCGCGACCAAGTGCCGGTGCTGCGTGACCGCCACCTGCGGGTGGTGGGCCTGTTCCGCAGCCGGGGCGTTGACAAGCTGGGCGATGTGGACGCCTGTGTCGAGCTGCTGGCCGACGAGCGGCTGCGCGCCGAGTTCTCGGTCAAGTTGCGGGCGTTTCTCGACACGCTGGACGGGGTGCTGCCGCGCGCCGAGGGCCTGCCGTTTTCGGCCGATGCCAAGCAGCTGGCCTTCATCTACGCCCGCGCCCGCAACCGCTACCGCGACACCCCCGTGCTGGGCAAGGACGTGGGCGCCAAGGTGCGCAAGCTGATCGACGACCATGTGATCTCGATGGGCGTGGACCCGAAGATCGCGCCGGTCTCGCTCACCGATGCCGACTTTGGCAAGCAATTGGCGCGCGAGCCCAATGACCGGGCCAAGGCCTCGGAGATGGCGCACGCCATCCGCGCCCACATCCGTGAGCATCTGGACCAGGACCCTGTCGCCTACCGCAAGCTCAGCGAGCGGCTGCGCGACTTGCTGGACCGGCTGGGCGAGCAGTGGGACGCACTGAGCCAGGCCTTGCAGGGCCTGGCCGACGAGATCCGCAGCGGGCGCCTGGCCGCCGATGCCGCTATGCCCGACCTGCCCGACCTGCCCGCGCTGCCCGCGCACTACGGCCCCTTCTTGCGGCTGCTGGTGGATGCCGCCGCTGGCGACCGGCCAATCGGCGATGCCGAGCGCCAGCGGCTGGTGGGCCTGGCGGTCGAGGTGGTGGACAGCATCGTGGCCGAGTTGACAGTCAATTTCTGGCGGCCCAACCGACAACCGGCGCAGGACGCACTGGGCTCGCGCATCTTCGAGATCCTGATGGCATCGCGCTTGCTGCCCACCGCGCAGATCGAGGCGCTGGTGGACAAGCTGATGGCGCTGGCGCGCGCCAACCACGCCGGGCTGCTCAAGTCATGACCGCAGCCGTGGCGACGCTGACCGTCAACGACCTGCGCTTTGAGCTGCGGCGCAGCGCGCTGCGGCGGGCGCTGGAGATCACGGTGGACCGGGGCGGCGAGCTGATCCTGTCAGCCCCACCCGAAGTGGCCGAGGCCACGCTGCGCGCCTTTGTGCAACGCAAGCGCATGTGGGTTTACAAGCAGCTGGCGCGCCAGGACGCGCTCAACCACGCACCGCCGCGCAAGCTGTTCACCGACGGCGAGGGCTTTGCCTACCTGGGCCGCACTTACCGGCTGCGCCTGGTGCCCGAGGCGGGTGCCGATGCCGATGCGGCCGTCAAGCTGATCGGTGGCCGCCTGGTCATGCCCCAGGCCCTGGCCGCAGACGGCCGCGCGCACCTGATCCGCTGGTACGCTGGCCGCGCCCGGCCTTGGCTGGCTGCCAAGGTGCAGGACTTTGCGGCCCGCATGGAAGTGCTGCCGGCCGGCGCGCGGGTACAAGACCTGGGCTACCGCTGGGGCTCCTGCGGCAAGGGCGGCTGGCTCTACTTCCACTGGAAGACCATCTTGCTGCCCGCGCGCATCGCCGAGTACGTGGTGGTGCACGAGATGGCGCATCTGCACGAGCCGCATCACACGCCCGCCTTCTGGTTGCGGGTGGAACGGGCCTTGCCGGATTTCGAGCGGCGACGGGCCTGGCTGAGCGAACGCGGGATGGCGGTCGAGGGCGTCTGACAAGCCGACCGACCTGGCCGCCCGGGGCAGCCAGGCTGCGATCAATACTTGGCGATGGCCTTGTCCATCCAGGCGATGCGCTTGCGCAACCAGTCGCGCAAATAGCTCACCTCGGCTGGGTAACTGCCCAGCACCACCGGATTCGGCCAGACCGACTCATTGAGGATCGGCCAGCGCTTGAAGTTCTCGACCTGCGACCTGTCCAGCCGCGCCTGCTGCTCGACGATATAGGCATCGATGCCCAGCATGCGGGGCTTGACCACCGCCCAGCGCGCCTTGACGCGCTTGCGGAAGTCGCGGTCCTTGAACAGCGCCTCGAACCAGGCCGCCTGCGCTTGCACATACCAGCCGGTCGGGCCCACCGCCAGCGGCTCGTAGTCGATATTGCCGGCGCCCAGGTCAAAGTCCCACAGCGGCCCCATCTTCATCTTGGCATTGCGGTCTTTGTAGAGGTTGACGCTGGACGCAAACACCGAGTCGACGTTCTTCATCACCTCCTCGACCAGGTACCAGTTGATCATCGA
>JANLZT010000577.1:0-8681 GCA_031366465.1 Betaproteobacteria bacterium
CCATGCCGGCGCCCAGTTGTGCGGCGCACTCGCCGAGGCCGGCCTGGGCCCGCAAGTGCAGCTGGTCTGCGCCGAGCCGCTGCTGCCCTACCAGCGCCCGCCGCTGTCCAAGTCCTTTCTCAAAAGCCCGGCCGAGGCGCCACAGGCCCACCGGGGTGAGGCCTGGTACCGCACGGCCGGCATCACGCTGCACCTGGGCGATGCGGCGGTGTCCATTGATCGCGACCGCCAGACTGTGAGGCTGCAGTCGGGCACCACCCTGGCCTACCAGCAACTGGTGCTGGCCACCGGTGCGCGGGCGCGGCGCCTGGCGATGCTGCCGGCCGGCCTGGAAAATGTGGCCGAGCTGCGCCACCTGGCGGATGCCACCGCGCTGCGCCAGCAGCTCGGCCAGGCCAGCAGCCTGACCGTGCTGGGCGGCGGCTTCATCGGCCTGGAGGTGGCCGCCACCGCACGCGCGCTGGGCTTGCTGGTGCGGGTGATCGAGGCCCAGCCGCGGCTGCTGTCGCGCTCGGTCTCGGCCGAGCTGGCCGAACACATCCTGGCCAGCCACCGGGCAGCGGGCATCGAGATCCACCTGGGCGCCACGCTCGGCGGCACCCTGCACGACGGCCAGCGCCTGCAGGCCCTGCTGGTCGATGGCCAGCGCCTGCCGGTTGACTTGCTGCTGCTGGGCATCGGCGCCGAGCCCGACCACGGCCTGGCGGTGCAAGCCGGCCTGGCGCTGGACCACGGCATCCTGGTGGACGCAGCGATGCGCAGCAGCGACCCCAGGGTGCTGGCCATCGGCGATGTGGCCAACTTTCCGGCGGCAAGCGCCTGGGCCCCGGCCGGCAGCCGCCTGCGGCTGGAATCGGTGCAAAACGCCAACGACCAGGCCCGCACCGCCGCCGCCACCCTGCAAGGCCTGCCGGCCGCCTACGCCGCCCTGCCCTGGTTCTGGTCCGAGCAGGGCGCGATGCGGCTGCAGATGGCCGGGCTGATGCCGGATGCGGCCGATGCCACGGTCAGCCGCCATCGCCGGCCCGGCGCCAAGCCCGACAGCTTCTCGGTGCTGCACTACCGGGGCGAGCGCCTGGTGTGTGTGGAAACTGTCAATGCGCCGATGGACCACCTGCTGTCGCGCAAGCTGCTGGAGGCCGGCAAACACCCGGCACCGGCACTCGCCTGCGATCCGGCGCTGGCCTTGAAAAGCTGGCTGTAACGGGGGCGGGCCGGCGCTACGGCCGGCTGCGCTCAACTCGCGCTGAGGCAGTGCAGCGGCGGCACGATGGCCCAGTAGATGCGACCGGCGCCGCTGCGGCTGTGGATGGCCATCGAGTCGACCATCACCCCATGCTCGGGCAGATCGGCCGGGTCGGTGGCCACATAGACCGCACCCAGGCTGGCCAGCTCGTCGGCCCGCACCCAGGGTGACTTGCGGTGGTCACCACCCTCCAGCACCTTGGGCGGGTTGGCCAGATAGGTCGAGATCATGCCGCCCTCGAACTGCGGGCCGACCACGATCTTCAAGGGGCAGGCCGTCATGCGGGACCAGTCGCGCTCCACCGCCGCCGCCAGCGCACGCGCCGGATAGGCCGGGTCCAGGCGCCGGCCCGATTCACCCGTGTCAGCGGCCTGGGCGGCCAACCACCAACCCATCGCCACCAACTGCACCGCCACCGCCACCAGCGCCACAAAGGCGGCCGGCCGGCGCGTCAGGCTGCGCAAACGCCAGGCGCCCCACAGCGAGACGAACTGCAGGCACTGGAAGCCCCAGTGGTTCTGCAGCTTCAGCCCAAAGGCCGGGCAGGTAGCCAAGGTGATGACCAGCGGGAAGCCGATCAAGGCCACAAACCAGGCCCGCCGCCAGCGTTGCTGGTCTGGCGCCTCGGCGCCGGCCAAATCGGACGCCGGCAGCCTGGCATGCGCAGGCTGCCCCGCCACCGCTCGCATCCGCAGCCCGGGCAGCCACCACAGCAGGCCGGCAAACAGCAGCGCCGGGAACAGCAGCCGCAACTGCTGCGCCAGGAAGCTGACCACGCTCAGCCCACGCTCGCTCCAGGGCACCACAGCGCCGCCCTGGCTGGCATAGCGCAGCGTGGCGAAATCATGGTTGACCATCCAGGCCAGGTGCGGCGCAAAACCCAGCAACGCCACCCCGGCCGCCAGCAACAAACCGCGCTGCACATCGCGCCGGGCCAACTCACCGGTCAACAACAAACCCAACACCAGCCCGCCCAGCGGCACGATGGCCTGGTACTTGCACAGCATGCCCGCTGCCGCCGCCAGCCCGGCCAGGCCCCACCAGCGCAGCGCCCGGGTGGCCACGGCCTGCAGCACGCACCAGGCCGCAGCACTGATGGCCAGCATCATCACAGTGTTGTGGTTGTAGACCTGGGCACGCATCGAAAACGCCTGCTGCAGGCCCCAGGCCAGCATCGCCAGACCGGCCAGTGAACCCGGCAGCAGCAAGCCGGCCAGGCGGTAGGTGAAAAACGCGGTGCCCGCCGTGCACAGTGCGGCCAGCAGGTAGGCCCAGTAGGGCGACGGCCCGCACAGCGCGATCAGCCCGCCCAGCAGCCAGGTGGGCAAGGGCGGGTGCTTGTGATAGCCCCATTCCAGGCTGTGGGCCCAGACATATTGCTCAAAGTTGTCACCCCACTGGCCGGTGTTGACCCCCGCCGGCACCAGCACCCACATCGCCACCAGGGCCAGCGCCAGGACCAGGGCCCAATGGCGCCGCAGACCGCTGGCCGCATCGGCGGTGAAGTCCGCACCGACGGGGTCCGGCGCGCTGAGAATGTTGGTGAGGGACATGCAGCAAACAGCGGTCAGCACAAAGCCCGGGCCCGAAGGCCCCGACCTGCAAGCAGCGATGGGGGGTAGGGGGTGGAAGGGCGACGCCGAGCGCGGCGCCCCTGACTACAAAGCTTTGTAATGTAAACGATTGTGAATGACGGACCCCCCGGGAAATCGCCAGTTTTGCCGGATCGGGCAACCCCCAACGTCGGATGCACCTGGGTGACAGGCGCCTGCCCGCCGACCGGCTATCGTCTGCCCCCGATTTGCCCCCTCGTTTTCCCCCCTCCCCGCCCGACAGGATCCCGATGAGCCCCGACTTGCCGCCGCCCGCTATGCCGATGGCCGATCTGCCAGCCCCATTTGCCGATCTGCCCGCGCGGGTGGCGGGCCATGCGCGGGCCCGGCCCGAGGCCCTGGCGCTGGTGGTCGGGCCGCAGCGGGTCAGCTACGCCGCGCTGGATGGCCTGGCCGACCGGGTGGCGGCCAGCTTGCAGCGCGACGGCCTGGCGCCGCAGCAGGTGGTCGCCATTTGCGGGGCGTCCAGCGTGGCCTACCTGGCGGTGTTCCTGGGGGCCTTGCGGGCCGGCCTGGCGGTGGCGCCGCTGGCCCCCAGCGCCACCGCCGCGCAGTTGCTGGAGATGGCCCGCGATGCCGGCGCGCAGCGCTTGTTCATCGACAGCGATGTCGCCGCCGCGCTGACCGGCGCCGGCCTGTCGGTGCCGGCCGGCCTGCCGGTGACCCGGCTGGAAACGCTGGAATCGCTGGGGGGGCTGGAAAGCGCCGCTGCCGAGCCCGCCTGGCTGCTGCCCGCCCCGGCCCGCCCGGCGCCGGTGCTGATCGACCCGGCCTGGCCTTTCAACCTGATCTATTCATCGGGCACCACCGGCACGCCAAAAGGCATCGTGCAGGCGCATGCGATGCGCTGGGCCCATGTCCAGCGCGCCGCGCTGTCAGGCTATGACGCCCAAACCGTCACCCTGATCGCCACCCCGCTCTACAGCAACACCACCCTGGTGGCGGTGATCCCGACGCTGGCCCAAGGCGGCTGCGTGGTGTTGATGCCCAAGTTCGACGCCCTGCGCTACCTGCAACTGGCCCAAGCCGAGCGCGCCACCCACACCATGCTGGTGCCGGTGCAGTACCAGCGGCTGATGGCGCGGCCCGACTTTGACCAGTTCGACCTGTCGTCCTACCGCATGAAGCTGTGCACCAGCGCGCCCTTCCACGCCGACTTGAAGGCCGACGTGCTGGCACGCTGGCCGGGCGGCCTGGTCGAGTACTACGGCATGACCGAGGGCGGCGGCACCTGCATCCTGCAGGCCCATCTGCACCCGACCAAGCTGCACACGGTGGGCCAGCCCGCCGAGGGCCATGACATCCGGCTGATCGACGAGCAGGGCCGGGAAGTGACCCAAGTGGGCGACAGCGGCGAGGTGGTGGGCCGCTCGGCCGGCATGATGACCGGCTACCACAAGCAACCCGCCAAGACCGCCGAGGCCGAGTGGCATGACGCCCAAGGCCTGCGCTTTATCCGCACCGGCGATGTCGGCCGCTTTGATGCCGACGGCTTCCTGACGCTGCACGACCGCCGCAAGGACATGGTGATCAGCGGCGGCTTCAACATCTACCCGAGTGACCTGGAGGCGGTGCTGCGCGGCCACCCGGCGATTGCCGACGCGGCGGTGGTGGGCATTGCGTCGGCCGAATGGGGCGAGACGCCGGTGGCCTTTGTCGTGAAGCGCGACGGCCATGCCGACAGCGCCGACGCGCTGCGCCAGTGGTTCAACGCCCAGGTCGGCAAGACTCAACGCTTGAGCGGTTTGCGCCTGATCGATGAGTTGCCGCGCAGCGCCATCGGCAAGGTGCTCAAGCGCGAGCTGCGCGAGGCCTGGTAGATCCGGCCAGCCGGCCAGCCCGCCATCAGCGCAGCGCAAAACCGACCAGCGCCTCCAGTTGCTGCAACGCCAGATCGGGGTCGCCGACCTTGATGGTTTGCATGCCCATCGCACGCGCCGGCTTGAGGTTGATGCCCAGGTCGTCCAGAAACACCGCGCTGGCCGGTGCCACGCCCAGGGCCTGGCACATCATCCGGTAGATCGCCGGGTCGGGCTTGCGCAGGCCGACCTTGGAGCTTTCGATCACCTGGTGGAACAAGCCCAGCACCGCTTGGCGGCCTGCGGGCTCGAAGCCATCGGCCTCAGTGCCGGCCACGTTGTTGGTGATCAGGCCGATCCTCAGGCACGGCCGCAGCCGGCGCAGCGCCTCCACCATCGCCGGGCGGATCTGGCCACCCAGCAAGGCCACCACCTCGCGGCCCGGCACACGGTGGCCAAGTGCGGCCGATTCATCGGCGAAGGCAACGTCGAAGTCGGCCAGACCGATGTCGTTGCGCTCGAAGCGGGCCCAGGCGTTGTCCATGGCGTTGCGGGCATTCACGCCGCGCAGAAAATCCGCCGGCAGGCCGTGGTCCCGCTCGTAGCGGCTGAAGGCCTCAAACGGCGAACTGGAGATCACCCCGCCGAAATCCCAGATCACGGCCCGGATGTCTAGGCTTGTCAAGCTCGCTCCCGGTTCAACGCGGCGCCATGCGCAACGCGCCGTCCAGCCGGATGGTCTCGCCGTTGAGCATGGGGTTCTCGAGGATATGCAGCGCCAGCGCGGCGAACTCGTCGGCCTGGCCCAGCCTCGGCGGATGCGGCACCGCCGTGCCCAGGCTGGCCTTGATGGGCTCGGTCCGCCAGCGAGCCCGGCTTGCCATCGCGGTCCAGCAGGCGCAGCGGGCCGCCCCGGCCGGCGCAGTGCACCAGCGCGCGCACCGGGCCCAACGAGCGGGCCGTGTCGAACACCGCCGTCATCTGCTGGTCGCTGCTCACATCGGCGGCCACAAAGTGCGCTGCGGCGCCCAGCTCGGCGGCCACGGCGGCGCCAGGGGACCTGGGCAGGTCGGCGATCACCACCTGCATGCCCTTGGCCAACCGCCGACGGGCGGTGGCCAGGCCCAGGCCCGACGCGCCGCCGGTGACGACGCCGATGCTGTGTTGGTAGTGCATGTCTGCGAGCTGTCCTGGCGGAGGGTCGGTGGGTGTGGCGGCTGGCCCGGGTGCGGCGCCCAGCCTGCCGCGCCGCATGGTGCGTCACGCCGCCGGCCGGGGCCGTCGCTGCTGTGACAGCTCAGCGCCGGCCACGCGGTGGTGCGGCGGCCAGGGCGGCCGGGCCGCTGGCTGCCGCTTCGCGCAGCTTGTCCTTCTTGCTCTTGCGCCGGCCCTTGAGGCCACCACTGGGGTCGGCCGCCACGGCAAGCAGCACGGCTGCGGGCTCAAAACCCGCCACCTGCTCACGCGCCAGGCGCTGCTGCTGGCGCTTTTCGATCAGGCGGAAATGCAGCTCGCTGCCCGGTGCGTCGGCGGCGATGAAGCTCAGCGCCACACCCGCTGCCCCGGCCCGGCCGGTGCGGCCGATGCGGTGGGTGTAGTCCAGCGCCGAGCGCGGCAAGTCGTGGTTGACCACCGCCGACAAACCCTCAATGTGCAGGCCGCGCGCGGCCAGGTCGGTGGCCACCAGCACCGTCAAACGCCCGGCCTGCAAATCGGCCAGCACCTGCTGGCGGCGCCCGCTGCTCAAGCGGCCATGCAGGGCCGCGGCCTTCACGCCGGCCCGCAGCAGCTTGTCGGCCACATGCGCGCTGGCGTACTGGGTGGCCACGAAGACCAGCACGCTGGGCCAGCCCTCGGTGGCGATCAGGTGGCGCAGCAGCCCGGTGCGGCGGGCGGTATCGACCAGGATGGCGCGCTGAGTGATGCTGGCGGCGGGGATGGGCGCTGGATCGTTGGCAACGGCGGCCAAGGCCGGCACCTGCAGCCATTGCGGCTGCCGCAGCCAGGCTGCCGCCAGGTCAGCCACCGCTGCGGGCATCGTGGCGCTCAACAGCAAGCTCTGCCGGCCGGCCGGCAGCAGCCGCAGCAGGCGGCCCAGCTCGTCGGCAAAACCCAGGTCGAGCAGCCGGTCGGCCTCGTCGAGCACCAGCATCTGCAGGCCGTCCAGCCGCAGCGCGTTGTGGCTGACCAGGTCGAGCAGCCGGCCCGGCGTGGCCACCAGCACATGGGCGCCACCGCGCAGCGCCATCAACTGTGGGTTGATCGACAGGCCACCCACCGCCAGCACCGCTTTCAGCCCGGGCAGCAGGACAGCGGCCAGTTGCGCGGTTTGGCTGTGGATCTGCGCCGCCAGCTCGCGGGTGGGCGCCAGCACCAGGACCCGCAGGCTGCGGGGACGTTCGGACAGCAGCGCGAGGTCGGCCAGCAGGCGCTGCAGCAGCGGCAGCACAAAGGCCCCGGTCTTGCCCGATCCGGTGGGTGCCAGCGCCACCAGGTCATGGCCCTGGAGGGCCACCGGCAACACCAAGGCCTGCACCGCGGTCGGCTGCGACCAACCGGCCCCGGCGGCGGCCTGCACCAGCCGCGCATCGAGCCCGAGGCCCTGGAAACTTTGGGGCGCAGCCCCGGCAGCAGCGGCCGGTGCATCCATGGTGGGCGGGGTGGTCATCAAGGCCGGGCCAGTGTAAGGCGCAGGCAGGTGCACAAACCCGCGCGAGCCGGCCACGCCACCCCCCGGGGACAGCGGGCAATCCCGCTGGGCAGGCCCCGGCGCTGTCCCCACAATCATCCCCGCAAGCCACTGCCGACCCGATCTCCCGGAGCCCCCATGTACCCAGGCCACTACGCCCAGAAACACGCCGACCGCCCGGCCTTCATCATGGCCAACAGCGGCATCCGCATGAGCCATGCCCAGCTCGACGGCCGCAGCAACCAGCTGGCCCATCTGCTGCGCGAGCAAGGCCTGCAGCGGCTGGACCACTACGCGGTGTTCATGGAGAACAACCACCGCTACATCGAGTCCTGCATGGCCGGTGAGCGCACAGGCCTGTACTACACCTGCATCAATGCCTACCTCACGGCGGACGAGCTGGCCTACATCCTGAACAACTCTGAGGCCAAGCTGCTCATCACCTCGGCCGCCTGTTTCGAGACCGCCGCCGGGGCCCTGGCCAGCTGCCCCCAGGTGGCCTTGTGCCTGGTGGTGGACGGCGGCGACCACCTGCCGGCGATGGCCGGATCGGCCCGGGTGCAAGACCATGACAGCGCGCTGGCCAGCCGCCCGACCACCCCGGTGGCCGATGAATGGCTGGGCACGGCGATGCTGTACTCATCGGGCACCACCGGCCGGCCCAAGGGCATCCTGCGGCCGCTGCCCGAGAACCCGCCCAGCCAGCCGCTGCCGCTGTTCAACTTCTTGAGCAATCTGTGGCAATGCGAGGAGGGCATGGTCTACCTCTCGCCTGCGCCGCTCTACCACTCGGCGCCGCTGGCCAATGTCAGCCTGGTGATGCGCCATGGCGGCACGGTGATCGTGATGGAACACTTCGACCCCGAGCGCTACCTGGCCTTGGTCGAGCAATACCGCGTCACCCACAGCCAGCTGGTGCCGACGATGTTCTCGCGCATGCTCAAGCTGCCGGCCGAGGCGCGCACCCGCCACGACCTGTCGTCGCTCAAGATCGCGGTGCATGCCGCCGCGCCCTGCCCGGCCCAGGTCAAGCAGCAGATGATCGACTGGTGGGGCCCGATCATCCACGAGTACTACGGCGCCACCGAGGGCCTGGGTTTTACCGCCTGCAACACAGCAGAGTGGCTGGCCCACCGGGGCAGCGTGGGCCGGGTGCTGCTGGGCGACGTGCACATCCTGGACGAGCAATTGCAGCCGGTGGCGCGCGGCGAGCCGGGCGAGATCTGGTTCAAGACCGCCAGCCCTTTCGTCTACTTCAACGACCCCGAGCGCACTGCGCTGACCCGCTCACCCGACGGCAGCATGTCCACCGTGGGCGACATGGGCTATCTGGA
>JANLZT010000615.1:0-2301 GCA_031366465.1 Betaproteobacteria bacterium
GCCTCGTCGGCATGGGCCAGGCCCTGCACCGCGTCGCGGCGGATGGTGGTGTTGGTGGCGATCACGCCGTCGATGCCATGTTGCTTGAGCGTGGCCGCGATCAGCCGGATCTGCGCGTCATCCAGGTCGGGCGCGATCTTGACGAACATCGGCACCGCGCGGCCGTGCCGGCTGGCCAACTGCTGCTTGCGCTGCTGCAGCGCGCC
Source organism: Betaproteobacteria bacterium (assembly GCA_031366465.1). Lineage (GTDB taxonomy): Bacteria > Pseudomonadota > Gammaproteobacteria > Burkholderiales > Burkholderiaceae_C > Pseudaquabacterium. The sequence goes on from JANLZT010000615.1 coordinate 207, forward strand.
CAGCAGCGCGTCCAGCGCCGCGTCGCCCTGCAGTGCGCGCAGGTGCTGGGTGTTGGGGCTGCTGATGTTGATCGTCACGTAGTCGGCAAACGGGTAGACGCCGTCCAGGCCCAGCAGGTAGTCGTTGGCGGCGTCCTCGATGGGGGTGGCGGCGTTCTTGCCGATGTTCAGGCCGACGATGCCACCCGCCGCACGGAAGCTGCGGGCCCGTTTGACGTTGGCCACAAAGGCCAACAACCCCTGGTTGTTGAAGCCCAGGCGGTTGATCAGCGCATCTTGCTCGGGCAGGCGGAACATCCTCGGTTTGGGGTTGCCGGGCTGGCCCTGGGGCGTGACGGTGCCGACCTCGATGAAGCCAAAGCCCATCGCGCCCAGGCCGTCAATGCAGCGGCCGTTCTTGTCCAGGCCGGCGGCCAGGCCGATGCGGTTGGGCAAGGCCAGGCCCGCCAGCGTCACCGGATCGCTGATGCGCGGCTGCTGCCACAGGCATTGCAAGGGCGTGCCTTGCAGGCTGGCGATGGCGTCCAGCGTCAGATCGTGGGCGCGCTCGGGGTCGAGGCCGAACAGGAAGGGGCGGGTCAGGGCGTAGGGGATCAGGGACATGGGCGGGATTGTCCCTGACCACCCCGCTGGGCCGAGTCAATGCAGGTGGTTGGGATCCAGCACCGCGTTCAGGCTTTTGATCGGCTGGGCCGCATAGGCCTGGGCCGCGTCCTGCTTCATCGCGTCCAGGCTGGCCCTGGACAAATACCGGCCCTTCAACACCACTCCGCTGATCTTGCCCAGGTTGGCCACATCGGCCAGCGGGTTGGCCGCCAGCAGCACCAGGTCGGCGGTTTTGCCTTCTTCCACCGTGCCCATGCTGGCCAGCCGGCCCAGGAACTCGGCCCCGTTCAAGGTGGTGCTCTGCAGCACTTGCAGCGGGCTCAAGCCGGCGCCGGCCAGCTCGGCAAACTCCTGGTGCAGGCTGGCGCCGGGGATGATCCAGATGCCGCCCAGGTCAGACCCGGCCAGCAGCTTGACGCCGTTCTGGTGCAGCAGCGTCATCAGCTTCTGGTTGGCGCTGAAATAGGCGCGGAAGGTGGCCGCCGCCGCCGCCGGCACCTGGCTGGCGTACTGCTCAGCGAGCTGCTGCCACAGCGCCCGGGTGGTCTTGTCGACATAGGCCAGGTTGGGATCATTGCGGTAGACCGCATCGCTGCTGGCGGCCATGGTCTTGATGCGCAGTAGCGTGGGCACCTGCCAGGTTTGCCGGCGCGCCAGGGCCTGGGCCGTGGCCTGGCATTTGGCAGGGTCGTGGCTGTCGAGGATGCGCTGGTAGAGCGGCGCTTCCACCGCGCGGTACAGCGTGGGGCTGATCACAAAGGTGGGCGGGAAGGGCGGTTTGGCAGCGGCGCCGCTCAACATCGACCGGCGGATCGCGGCCTCATCCGTAGCGCAATCGAGCAGGATGCCCATGCCCGAGCCCAGGTGCTCGATGGCTCGCATGCCGGCGTCGGCCGCGTCCACCGCGCTGATGGTGATCGGCAGGTGGCCAGCCACGCCCAGGCCTTGTTGCTGCGCCTGCGCCAGCAGGGCCAGCGTGGCCTCGCGGTTGGCGGTGATCAGCTTGATGAAGTCAGCACCGGCTGCCTTGTGCTGGCCCACCAGGGCCGCCATGGCGCTGCCGGGCGGGTTGCCGGCGACCAGGCCGGCCGGCATCTGCAGCACCTCAGGCGCCAGGACGCGGCCGGCCAGGCTGTCGGCATTGAGCTGGCGGGCTTGCCCGATCAGCGCTGGTGAGCCCGACATCTCGCGCACCCCCGTGATGCCATGGGCCAGCAGCAGCGGCCAGTGGGTTTGCGCCTGGCCTGGCGCCGGCATCGCGTGGGTGTGCATGTCCAGGTAGCCGGGCACCACGAACTGGCCGCTGCCGTCCACCCGGGTGGCGCTGCCGGTGATGGGGATCGGTTTGAGCGGGTGGGTGGGCGCGATCTTGACGATGCGGCCCTGGTCCAGCACCAGGCTCATGCCCGGGCTGATGGCGCCGTCGCGGGTGTCGACCACGCTGATGTTGTCGATCACCGTGCCCTGGGTGATGAGAGCGGGCACGGGC